>JANNVM010001238.1:0-3941 GCA_031414455.1 Verrucomicrobiota bacterium | reverse complement strand
ATGTCTATTTGTGCTATGGTGTCCACGAACTGCGATCCCGGCCACGCCCCGCATCGGCGTGGACTTCGCCGGACCGGTCTGGTCGCAAAACTCTGGCGGTTCAGACTGCCGGAGGTCCTTGTGGCACAAAAGACAACCCCGCGTTACCGAAAGGTGCGCGGGGTTGTCTTTTGTGCCACCAGGACCTCCGGCAGTCTGAACCGCCAGAGTTTTGCGACCAGACCGGTCCGGCGAAATCCACGCCGATGCGGGGCGTAGCCGGGATCGCAGTTCTTGGACACCATAGCACAAATAGACATACCACCCGCCCGCGGGCGCGACCGTCACTTCGGTGCGCGCCGTGCGGCCCTTGCTGGCATGGCAGGCAATGATTCAGGCCGGCTGCAGCGCCGCCTGAATGATTGCCTGCCATTTCGCCGCGGCACCCGCGACCGTTTCGCCCTCTGTGGGAAACAACACAGCACGCGAGACATTGATGAGCAGCGGCGCGGTGCGTCCGCTGCCCCGCAGCGCATTCACGTCGCCGCCCTGCGCGCCGAGTCCGGGAACAAGCAGCGGGGCATCCGGCAGGGCCGGGAGAATGTCAGGATCGGCATTGGTTAGGCCCACCACGAAGCCCACATCCGCCGCACTGCCCGCCGCGCGCCGCGCCATGTCGCCCACGAGTTCGAAGACGCGGCGGCCGTCCGCGAGACGCTGTTTTTCAATATCGGCGGCACCCGGATTCGACGTCACCGCCAGCAGGTAGAGTCCCTTGCCCGCATAGCCAAGGAACGGCTCGATGGAATCGTAGCCGAGGAAGGGATTCAGGGTAACGGCATCCACGCCCCAGGTCTCAAAAAATGCCCGGGCGTAATATTTCTGCGTTTCCCCGATGTCACTGCGTTTGGCGTCCAGCAGGACCGGGATGTCGCGCGGAATGGCCGTCAGCACCTCCTCCATCAGCGCGATGCCTTTGCTGCCCATCGCTTCAAAGTATGCGATATTGGGTTTGAAGCACGCCGCATGAGGCGCGCTCTCCGCGATGACACGGAGCAGGAACTCCTTGAGCGGTTCCCTGATCAGATCCGGCCGGGGATCGAGTCCGACGCAGAGGTGAGAGCGGGCAGCGGCGATGCGGGCGGCGAGTTTTTCAGTGTAGCGCATAACGGAAGAGGTTTTGAACAGGAGGCGGCAGAGAATGCAGAGGCTCGAAGGATGAGGAGGATTCCGCTGAGTTCAGCCTCCATGCCTGCGACCGCCTCCTTCGCAAGCCCACTCTCCCCTCCCCGGCTTCCTCTGCTTCCTCCTGTTCGGATTCCCCTTCACCTCTTTCCTCCCTTCGTCTCCGTCACTTCCTTCACTTCCTGTCGAGCAGCACGCGGCCGCCGAGCAGGACCATCCCGGCCCCGCCCGCCAGTTCGCGGCCAAGGAACGGGGTATTGAGGCTGCGGGATTTTGTGAATGCACGATCCACCCGCGTGACCGCCGCCGGGTCGAAGAGAACCGCGTCCACCGGCGAGCCGTCCGCAATGTCAGGAACCTCCAGCCCGAGGAGCCGGCGCGGCGCGAATGCCATGCGCTCCGCGAGCACGTCCCATGTTAGTTTTCCGCTGCGAATGAAGTGATGATGCAAAGCCGCCAGGGCCGTTTCCAGCCCGGTCACGCCAAACGGCGCCGATGCAAAATCCCGCGTCTTCTCAAACTCCGTGTAGGGCGAGTGATCCGTCGCGATCACATCCAGCGTCCCGTCGAGCACTCCGTCCAGCAGCGCCGCCGTGTCCGCAGCGGTGCGCAGCGGCGGTTTCACTTTAAAATTCGTATCGTAATCGCCCACATCCTCATCGGTGAAAATGAGATGGTGCGGCGTGACCTCCGCGCTCACCTGCACGCCCTCGCGCTTGTAGCGGCGAATGGTCTCCACGCCGCTCGCCGTCGTCACCGTCTTGATGTGAATGCGGCTGCGGCAGCTCTGGGCGAGGCGGATATCCCGGGCGATGCCGATCTCCTCCGCGCAGGGATGAATGCCCGTCAGCCCGAGGCGGTAGGAAACCCGGCCATCATGCATCGCCCCGCTGCCTGACAACTCTTTCACATCGCAGTGCACCGCCACCAGCAGACTCAGATCCCGGGAATACTGCAGCGCGCGCCGCAGCAGAAGGGGATTCGCCACGGTATCGCCGTCATCGGTGATCATCACCGCTCCACGCAGCGCCATTTCGCCGATCTCCGCCAGTTCCTCACCCGCCCGCCGCCGGCTGATGCAGCCGGCCACGCTAACAGGAATCGGCGAAGTCTTCCGCGCAATGTCCGCGACACTCTGCACCATGCCGCCGTTATCCAGAGCCGGGCTGGTATCCGGCATCATGAGTAATCCGGTGAAGCCCCCGTTCACTGCGGCCGCCGTCCCGCTCGCGATCGTCTCCGCATCCTCCCGGCCCGGTTCGCGCAGGTGGGCGTGCATATCAAACAGCCCCGGCAGCAGCACCTTCCCCTGCCCCGCGATCACCCGGCAGCCGTCAGGAACACCGGTGCCTTTCTTCAGGAACCGCCACCGTCCGTCCTCCGCCAGCACATCCACGGCCCCGGTCTGTGGTCTCGCGGCGGAGACCACAGTGACCTGCTGGAAAAGAATTGGCGCACTCATTCGGGAAAAACTACCGCGCTATAAGAACACCCCGCGCCGGGCGCAAGGGGGACAGCAATGACCCCGCTGCCTTGCTCCGCCGCACGCAAGGCACAACGGGGTCCGCCATTGCGTCTTGAACATTGAGGGAGATCGGTGCGACGGGCTGCCGACGGTGATACGCGGGTGCCGCCGCGGCTCAAGCCGGCGGATGGCTGACGCGGCGGCGAAGCCAGCAGGGCGCGGCGATGGTGCGCGGCGCAGAGCTCAGGACCGGAGCGCTTCCAGCAGGCCTTTCTTCTGCGCCAGGAGCGAGTGCTCGGTATCAATCTTCCGCTGGAGACGCATGAGGCCTTCGAGCAGCGCTTCGGGGCGCGGCGGACAGCCGGAAATATAGACGTCCACGGGGATGATGCGATCAACGCCCTGGAGCACGGCGTAGCTGCGATACATGCCGCCGCTGCTGGCGCAGGCACCCATGGCGATACACCACTTTGGATCCGCCATCTGATCCCAGATGCGTTTCACGGCGAGGGCCATCTTATAAGTGACGGTGCCGGCGACGATCATGACATCCGCCTGACGCGGCGAGAAGCGCATCACTTCTGCGCCGAAACGCGAGATGTCGTAGCGGCTGGAGGCGGTGGCCATCAGTTCGATGGCACAGCACGCGAGCCCCATCGGCATCGGCCAGAGCGAGTTCTTGCGCATCCAGTTGATGGCGGCATCGAGTCGCGTGAAAATGATGTTGCCCTCGATCTTCGAGTCGTAGGCGGCGGAGGTGAGAGTGGCTTCGGCCATGCGTGAGTGGGGGAAAGTTGTGGGGCGACGGTGCGGTGCCGCCCCGCCCGTGGCAAGGGACAATCCAGGCGAGGCGCGACCAAACGAAATGTGCTCAGACCGGGCCGGCGGGAACCCGCTCTTCCTGAGTCGGCGGCATCGGCGGAACGTCGGCGGTCGCCGGCGGCGGCGCGGCGGACGGCTCCGCAGCCGGAGCATCGTGGGACGCGGGAAATGCCGGGATTGGTTCGCGGGACACGACGACTGGCACCATCACGGCGGGTGCCGGCGCGGGCAGCGGCGACTCCATGATGAGCGGCGGCAGAGTGATCGGCTCCGGCTCGCAGGGCTCGGATCTTTCCTCCGTGATGGGGGGCGGCGGCGAGGAGGAGGCGCTCGATTTGGCGCGCTTAACCTGACTTTGCAGTTCCTGCTCCAGCCGGGCCGCGAGGGCCTCGTCGGCGCGGGTGAACCGGAAGACGATCTGACGTTTCTCCTCCTTGCTGTAGATGACGACGTCTTCGCTGAGGAACCCGCTTTCGTGCTGCACTTCGCA
>JANNVM010001237.1:0-5929 GCA_031414455.1 Verrucomicrobiota bacterium | reverse complement strand
GCGGAAAGTTTTGTCAGGAAAGTGTTGGCGTCCTCCGCGCCGTTGAACGGCTGGCGGTCGTCGGAACCGGCCACCGTGACCCATTTCTCCGGCTCCGTCGCGGCCTCGATCACATACTGCGTGGCAACGCGGTCCTTGAATCGCTCCGTGCGGTCCCGACCCCAAACGATCCTCTGAATGCGGGTCCTGGCCGGGAAATCAATGCGGACCCAGCCAGTGCCACTGTTGCTGATCCAACTGTGGTCATTGCCAACCTTGCCCTCGTTGAGGTGTTCGAGTTTGTGAATGGCGTGGCCGGGCAGCGTGCCGGAAGCACTCGCCGTCGCGCCATTCGATGCCAGGGCCACGTTTTTACCGGCTTCGTTATAGATTTCGAGTTCATCAAGACCCGGCTCCGAGGCACTGCTCGCGTTGATCGTGAACTTTACCGAAAAGGCGTCCACCGGCATGAAGGTCTCTTCATTCTGCCGTGAATTGACCGGAGGCCGCAGGGTTCGACCGGTGTTGACCAGGGTTGCGGCTGCCTTCTGCCTGAAGACCTCCAGCTCCGCCAGTTTCGCGGACTCGGAGGATTTTGCTTTCGCCATTTCTTCTGCGGCACCGGCCTCCAGTTTCTTGCGCAGCGGACGTTCGCCGTGATTCACGCCGGCGAAGACTGCCTGCATGGAATAGTAGTCCTTTTGCAGGATGGGATCGAACTTGTGATTGTGGCACCGCGCGCAGCCCAGCGTCAGGCCCATGAACGCAGTGCCGGTCGTGTTCACCATGTCCGCCAGTTCCTCCTGACGCTGCATGGCATTCAGCACTGGATCGCCTTTTACGATGTCGTAGGTACCGGCGACAAGAAATCCCGTGGCCGCGTCTTCGCCCAGCGCATCGCCCGCGAGTTGCTCACGGATGAACTGGTCGTAGGGTTTGTCGGCATTGAGCGACTCGACGATCCAGTCACGATAGTGCCATGCCGTGGGGCGCGGGCGGTTGGTCTCGAATCCGTTCGTGTCGGCATACCGCACCACGTCCATCCAGTGGCGGGCCCAGCGCTCGCCATAGCGCGGGCTGGCCAGCACGGCGTCCACCAGGCGGGCCCAGGCATCCGGGCGCTGATCCGCGATGAACGCCGCCACTTCCTCAGGCGAAGGCGGCATGCCGTGCATCACAAGATAAAGGCGGCGGATCAGCGTCGTGCGGTCGACAGGCGGGGAAGGGGACAGGCCCTTCTCTTTCAACTTTGCGAGCACGAATTCATCCACCTCATTTTTCACAAACGAGTCGCCGCTTTTCAGAACCGCAGGCCGCTTCACGGGCTGAAACGACCAGTGATCCGTTTTCAGTTTGAGTGACTCCGCGGCCTCCGCATCGCCTGGCATTTTGGCGCCGCCATCAATCCACGCGCGCAGCAGCCCGATTTGTTCTGCGGTGAGCCGGTCGCCTTTCGGTGGCATCATGTCCTTTGGATCCTCGGAGGTGACATGTTTGATGATGGAACTCTCCGCGCTTTTCCCTTTCACGAAGACCGGTTCACCGGAGTCGCCGCCTTTGAGAATACCGACGACCTGATCCAGCCTCAGCTTACTCTTCTGTTTGTCAGCATCGTGACAGTCATAACATGCGGACTCCAGCACCGGCTGGATGTCTTTGACGAACTCGACTGACCGTTGCGCCGGGGGAGGAAGTTCTGCAGCGGGGGCGCAACCCATGATGGACAGCGCGGCCAGCACGGTTCCGGGAATGGGGGCTGCAAAGTGCCTCCTGGTATGACGGTAGGGATGAATCATGATCTCAAAGGACTTTAACTTCCAATACCGTCCCCGCAAAACCCCGTTCGGGGGGGTGTTCACCGGAAGTATTTCATCGCCGCTTCGGTGCGGCTGCGGACGTGGAGCTTCATGTAGATGTTCTTGAGGTGACCGCGCACCGTTTCGAGGGAAACGCCGAGTTGGTCGGCGATTTCCTTGTTCACCATGCCTTTGGCGACGAGGCGGAGGACTTCCTCTTCGCGGGGTGTGAGGTTTTCGGCCGCCTGCGGAGACGCGCCGCGGCGCTGGAAGGACTGAACGACCATGCGGGCGATGTGGCTGCTCATCGGGGCACCGCCGTTCTGCACGTCGGCGATGGAGCGGAGCAGTTCGCCGGGAGGCGTGCGTTTGAGCAGGTAACCGCTCGCGCCGTTTTCGAGGGCGCGGAAAATGAGGTCGCTGTCGTCGTAGGCGGTCAGCATCACGACTTTGAGATTGGGCTGCGCGTCCTTCAGGCGGGCTACACACTCGACGCCGGACATTTTCGGGAGCTGGATGTCCATGAGCACGACGTCGGGTGCGGCGGCGGCCATGCCTTTGAGCGCGGACTCACCGTCCGGAAACGCGGCGGCGCAGGCGAAGCCGTCAGCGTCCGTGATGAGTTTTTCAAGCTGAGTGCGCAGCCTGGCGTTGTCTTCAACGATGGCGACTTGAATGGGTTTGCTCATGCGGATGGGGGAAGTGGAATGGTGAAAATGACGCCGGTGCCGCGGCCGGAAGCGCTGGTGATTTCGCACGTGCCGCCGCAATCGGTGAGCCGCCGGCGCATGTTGCCAAGGCCGTCGCCGTTGTCATCACCGCCGGGCGTGAAGCCGCGCCCGTCGTCTTCGATGGCGAGGGTGAATCGCGCGGGTTCTGCGGCGATGCGAATGCGGATTTCGGTGGCAGAAGAATGGCGCAGAGCATTGTTCAACGCTTCCTTGGCGGCAAGGAAGACGTTGTGCCTGACTTCGGAGCTGAGCGCTACGTCGGGAAGTTGCGCCGGCACATCGAGGCGCAGGCGCACCGGTGAATGGGCGCAGAAATCTCCGGCAAACCGCGTGATGTAACGGGCGAGGCTTTCCAGCGTGTCGTGGCGCGGATTGACGGCCCACACGATGGCGTCGAGTGACTGCACGAGTTCTCCCGCGGCGCTGTTGATGGCGGTGAACTGCTCTCCGGCGATCTGTGGCTGATCGCGCTTCTCCTGTCCCATCGCCGCAAGCAGGCTGATCTGCGTCAGGGTCGCGCCGAGGTCGTCGTGGATGTCGCGGGCGATGCGGGTGCGCTCGCGTTCGAGTGCCAGTTTCTGCTCCACGGCGAGCAGCCGCCGCTGCATGCGCCGGCGGGTGAAAATCCTCATGCCTGCCGCGACGGCCGCGAGTGCGATGACGGCGCCGAGCGCATAGGCCCATGGCTTTTTCCACCACGGCGCGAGAACCCGGAGGGAGGCGGTGGCGGGGTCGCTCCATGTGCTGCCGTCCGCGGAGGCGATGACTTCAAAACGAAATTCGCCCGGCGGGAGATGTGAGTAACTCGCACGGCGTGCGGAGGCGGATTCGATCCAGTTTGGTTCGAGAGCGTTCATGCGATAACGAAAGCGGAGCCGTTCGGGTGCGGATAAATGCAGCGCGGTGAATTGGAACTCCAGCCGCCCGGCATCGGCGGGAATGACAAGCGGCGCGCCGGACGTTACTTGAACTTCGGGGCCGACAACGATTTCCTCAATGACGGCCGGCGGCTGCTCCGGCGTGGAGGCGAATTGTTTCGGGTCCACAATGGCAACGCCTGCGACGGTGCCGAAACACAGTCTTCCATCGGCCAGTCGCAATCCGGCGGGATGAAAGCCGCCCGTGCATTCGAGGCTGGGAAGTCCGTCCCCGGTGCCCAGAGTAAGGACGTCGAGAGTGCCGGCGCGGCTGGTGGCGACGGCATTGAGTGCCGTGAGCGCGACCCGCAGTATGCCGCGGTTGGTGCCGAGCCACAGGTGCCCTTCGAGGTCGTCGAGGATTTGTGAGACTGGTGCATCGGGCAATCCTTGCGCAGGAGTGAATGTGAAGAACCTCCCGTCTTTCCATCGTGTCAGTCCGCCGCTCGAACCGATCCAAATCGTCCCCGCGGTGTCCTCATTCAGCGTGCGGATGAATTGACTCCCGAGGCCGTCGGCGCGCGTCCATTGTGTGAGATTTCCTGAATCCAGCCGCGCCAGGCCGTGGCCGACGGTGCCGAACCAAACGGCACCCGCGCGGCCGGCGAGAATTGTGCAGACGGGCCGTCCGGCCAGTGGCTCCGTTCCCGGCGGCAGCGAGATTTTGTTTTCAAAAACCCGTGCGGGTCCGCCGTCGAGGGTTCCGACCCACAGCGCGCCGGCAGCGTCTGCGCACAGCGCCGCGACGGCCCGTCCGGGCAGACCCTCGGTGGTGCCGAAATGCTCCACGTCCTTGCCGGTGATGCGAAAGAGTCCGGCGTTGGAAGTGCCCAGCCACAGTCCGCCACCCGGCTGCGGCACCAGCGCGGGGATGCTGCTGTTTTCCAGCACGTAACTGGGCGAGTCCGGCTCGGCTTTCCCGGCGATCCACCGGTTCAGCCCTCCGCCGTTGGTGCCGATCCACACCGTTCCGGCGGCGTCCTCCGCCATCGCCATGATTCCGTTATGGGAAAGTCCGTCGCGCGTGGTGAGGCTCGCGACGCGGCGGGGGCTCAGACGTGTTAGTCCGCCGCCGGCCGTTCCAACCCAAACGTTGCCCTCGCGGTCCCCGCAGATGGCCCGGACGCTGTTCGCAGGCAGGCCGTCGTCCGTCGTGATGTGCAGCAACTCCTCACCGCGCAGCCGTCCGAGTCCGCTCGCAGAGGTGCCGACCCAAACTTCGCCGCCGAGTGTGGGAAGGAGTTCCCATGTGCTCGAAGTGAGTGCGGCGTGACCTTCACCAAAGGTCGTCACGGCATTGTCCGCGAGCCTCCCCACGTAGCCATTGGCACCGCCGAACCACATCGCGCCATCCGCTCCGACCGCGAGCGCGCTCAGCGAAGAGAATGCCGACGGGTCCGGCACGGCGGGAGGCGGGCTGACAAGTTTCCCGTCCCACCGGCTCACACTGCCCGAGGCGTCGAGAAACCAAATGCCATCCTTGTCAGGAGCGACGCGGAGCGCGACGCCGCCATGACGCCGCGTGAATTTGCCGTCGCGATATTCCAGGAGCCCGCCCGAGGTACCGAGCCACAGCGCCCCGGCGGAGTCCTCAGCGATGGAAAAGATCGTGCCGCCGGCACGCCCGTCGCCGGTGGTGAGCGGTTGGAAGCGGGAACCATCCCATGCCGCGAGACCGCCTTCGGTGCCAACCCAGAGTTTTCCGCGGCTGTCCTCACACAGGCACATGACACCCAGACTGGGGAGGCCGTGCCTTTCGCCGAATGCGCGGAATGTCACGCCGTCGAATCGCGCCAGCCCGTTGGTGGTCCCGACCCAGAGCCAGCCGTCGCGGGTCTGCAGGAGCGAGGTCACGGTGTTTGCCGGCAGCCCGCGCGATGTCTGCCAGGTTTCCAGAAGGTACTCGTGGGCCGCGGGCCGCGTGGCTCCCGGGAGTTCGGTCGCCGCCGGGGAAATGCGGGCGATGGAATTCAGATAGGCGGGATTGCCGCCCTGAACAATAACCGGCGCTGTGCGGTCTGCAGACGACGCCACGGGCTGCCAGGTTCCCGCTTCCGTTGCCACCTCCACGCGGTAATCTGTGGCCACGCGATCAATGAATTTCCCTTCGCGGTCGCGGCCCCAGACGACGCGGTTGATGCGCGCTGCCGCAGGCAGTTCCAGCTCCACCCAGCCGGTGCCGCGGGTATCGGAAATCCAACTGTGCCCGTTTCCATAGATGCCGTCATTCACATGACGGAGTGCGTGGATACCGTATTTCGGCAGCGTTCCGGAGGCGCGGGTGATCACGCCATTTTCGGCCAGCGCCAGATTCCGCGCCGGTGCTTCCGGGCCATACACTTCCAGTTCGTCGAGACAGGGTTCGCTGCCGCTGCTTGTCTCCACAATGGTGAACCGCACGAACTTCGCCACCACCGGCGCAAACTCCTCCACGTTCCGCCGCGGATGCACGGGCTCCCTGAACTCGCCGGCGGCGGAGGGCCAGCCGCCGGCTGCGAGAGCGGCG
>JANNVM010001236.1:0-3799 GCA_031414455.1 Verrucomicrobiota bacterium | reverse complement strand
CGCCAAAGGAGCGGCACACTACAGCCCGGGGCAATCGGTTCGGCGACCCCGTGAATCAATTCTCACAGGGAGAACCCGACGGCGGCTGATCCTCCCAGTCGAGTCCCGCGGCGCGGAGTTCTTCGCGGAGGAGTTTGAGATTCCAGAGACGGACGGTCCGCCTCGCTTCACAGGCGAGCCATTGGCCGTCGGCGCTGAAGGCGAGGCCGGCGGTGCCGAGCTTGGGGGAAAATGGCTGAGTCAGCCGCGCGAGCTCCTCACCGGAACTGAGGCTGACGATCCGGATCACGGATTCGTCAGCCATGAGGGCCATGAGCCCGGCCGCGGGCGCGAAGGCGACGCCGCCATGATCAAGTCCCGACGCTTCGCGCGCATGGCGCCGGAGTTCGCGCCATGCCCCGGTTTCGTATTCAATGCACTCGTGCGTGGAACTGATGACGAGCCGGGTACCATCCGGAGTGAAAAACGGCGCGCAGTTTCCCGCCGGGAGTCTCGTCGCCGCGTGACCGCCGGCAGCGGACCACACGCAGACCTCATCGCCGCTCGAAATCTGATTATTCCAATAGCCGGAGGCAATCCACCGCCCGTCGGGGCTCCATGAGAGATTGGTCGCGATGTCACTCGCACTGACAGAATATTCCACGGCACCGCTCCGGAGATCGCAAACGGCCTTCCGGTCACCGAATACGAAGACCCGGGTGCCGTCCGGCGACAGCGTGAAGGACTGCGTGTCCTTCACCGGGATTTTCAGAGCCGGGCCCGCCTCCCACCGGGAGCCGTCCTGACTGTCAGAAAGCGTGACCGGGATGAGGCCAAGCTGACGGTCGCTGACAACAAATCGTCCGTCTGCCGCAAATTGACCATCGACCCCGTAAGCGAGTGGAACCGGGGGTCCCATCCGCAGCGTGGCGGTGCTCCAGAAGGCGAGTGACTGCTGCGAGACCACTGCCAGCCACGTTCCATCGGGGCTCAAGGCGATCCGCCGGATGCTGGCCTCCTCGTCTCCGCGCACCGGCAGACAGCGCCAGACATCAGGCACCGTTACCGGACAGACTCCCTGCCTGTCCCCCGCAGTCACCAGCAGCGACGCTCCGTCGCGGCTGAACTGCCGGGGACGAAGACCGGTCGTTTGGAGCAGCGGATCACTGAGGCCGGGATGAGAAAAGCGGACCACTCCGTCCCATGAGGTGGTCGCAGTGAAGAGGCCGGAGGGATGCATGAAGACGAAGACCCCTTCGCGGTCGTGCTGGACGAAGGCCCTGCCCTTCTGCAATCCTGGCTTTAGATGAAATGCCAGCGTGGCGCTGCCGGCGACAAGGGTCCCGTCGTCAGGATGCCACTGCACATTGATGACATCCTCCGGCAGGTTAGGCAGCTTCTGAATGCAGGCCGGCGGCGACAGGGACCACAGTTCCAGACTTCGCCCGCTTGTGAGGACCGCCCGGTCTCCGCCGGGATTGATAACGATGGAGCCGGGACGCATCGGGCAAGGCCCGGACGCGAGAACTTCACCCGTCGCTGTATCACGCACTTCCAATCGTCCGTCCCGGTGCATCACCAGTCGCCGCCCGTCAGGCGTGAAATCACGGCTCCCGGAAGCATCCTCCGCTTCGAAGACTTTGGTGTGGTCCGCGGTGCGCCAAAGAGTGGCCGTGCGTCCGCCTTGAGCGCCGGACTTGCCCCACAGTGTGAGCAGCAGTGACTGGTCGCATGAGGCCGCGAAAGCCTGCAGCCCCGGCGCGTCGAAGCTTTGCTGCGGTGTGCCGCCCGCGACGCGCCGGAGGTGAATTCTGTTGTCCGCCAGCCAGGCTAATTGCGTCAGGTTGTCGTCGGCCATGATCTGATTGATTCTATTGTCCGGGCCCGGAATAACGACCGGCTCACCAAGGTCCGGCAGTGCCAGCGCAGCGATTGCTTCGTTGCGGAGTTCCCTCGTGGGACGGTAGGCCGCCGCTTTGCGAATGGCTTCCATGCTGCCGGTGCGCTGACCGCGGGCCCGGGAGATGCGCAGGGCCTTGGCTTCGTTGAGACTCGCCTGCCAGAGCGCCTCTTCGGCTCTGTTCAGTGCGGCCACCGCGGTATTTGCCTCCTTGTTCGCCCGCCGCCATTGCCAGACGATTCCAATCAGACCTGACAGAAAGAAAACCGCCGCCGCAGCCGCAAGCCCCGCGATGGCAGGACGCCGGCGGCACCAGCGCCAAAAGCGCTCCGGCTGTCCCGCGGCGCGCGCCCGAATAGGCTCGCCGTTGCGCCATCTCAGGAGGTCGTCAGCCAATGCCTGCGCCGTCCGGTAGCGGCGCACCGGTTCCTTTTCCAGACACTTCCGGCAAATAACGTCAAGGTCGCGATCCACTCCGGGGCGCATTGCCGTGATGGACACCGGTTCCTTCTCGCGAATGGCCATGAACAGCGCCGGCAGCGAGTCGGCCTTGAACGGCGGCTGGCCGCTCAGCATTTCGTAGAAAATTGCCCCGAGGCTGTAAACGTCCACCGCCGTCGTGGGAGGCTGGCGCGTGTCCGTCTGCTCCGGCGCCATGTAGGACGGAGTGCCGACCGCTGAACCGGTTAGTGTCAGGTGCGCATCGGAATCCATGCGGCGCGCGAGTCCGAAATCGGTAACGTGCGGCTCGCCGTCGCTGCTCAGCAGAATATTCCCCGGCTTCAAGTCCCGGTGCAGGAAGCCGCGCTCGTGAGCGTGCTGCACCGCCTGCGCCATCCGCAGAATCAGTTGCGCGGCTTCGCGCATGGGCAGCGGACTCTCCATGCGCCGCAGGCGTGTCGCGAGGCTCTCACCCTCAATAAATTGCATGGCGAAGAATGGCTGCCCGCCGTCTTCACCGGCTTCGTATATGGACACGATGCCCGGGTGATCCAGCGCCGCCGCGGCTTCTGCCTCCGCGACAAACCGCTGCCGCTCCAGCGGGGACGCCAGCGGACCTGTCAGGATGAGTTTCACGGCCGCAGGACGGTTGAGGCTGATCTGCCGGGCGCGGTAAACCACCCCCATGCCGCCGCGCCCCAGCTCCTCCATCAATTCATAATCGCCGACGCGGTTCACCGCCGGCAGATCGTCGCCGCCGGAAAACAAATCCGCACCGACACACGCCCCGCACCACGCCCCCGGCAGGCCCGGCGTCAGCGGGGCGGCACAGCGGCGGCAGTTGGTGGCAGAGGTGTGGTCCACAGTCCCACTATCGGAGCTTTTGCCCGCCGATGACAATTCCGGATATAAAAATTGTCGGCCAACGTTCGCGAGGCCAAAAGATCATGGAAGAATCGGCGAGGCGACGGCGGCGGAGAATGGCCCCTTTTCTCCTCCAGCGGGTCCGCCCGGCAAAGGACCCATCCGATCCAGGCGATGGACGTGGAGGTTCTTACCAACATCCTCCTCTATCACGTGACAGAGGGGCGCCGTAACAGCCGCTCGGTCCTCGCCGCGCCAAGCTACGAAATGCTGAACGGAATGATCCTCTCCCGGGACGCGCTCGCGGCCGCCGGCATCGCCGCCACCGACATCTCCGCCTCGAACGGGATCATTCATGTGATCAACTCGGTGCTCCTTCCCTGAGTTGGGCCTTCAATGACCCACGGGTCATAAGCCTGCCTGGCTCTCAGGCAGGCTTTTTTTTTCTCCCGGCAAAACGGTTCGCGAAAGAGTGAAAGGCGTTAGCCCGGGAACGGGAATGCAAAGAAAGTGGTGCGGCTTTTCCCTCCGGGCAGGCCGCCAACGGCCGGCCGTTTCCGGCCCGACCCCTCTGAACCGGCGTTGGTCCGCAGGCCCGTGCCCCTCAGCTACCGT
>JANNVM010001235.1:0-6081 GCA_031414455.1 Verrucomicrobiota bacterium | reverse complement strand
CGCGGTGACACTGTGCGCGAACAGCACCTGAGGAAAAGCGTGCAGGCTGGCGTAGAGCAGCAGCAGCACCGTCAGGGTTCGCTCTCCGCGCCGCAGCGTTCGACCGAATCGGGTCTTTGGGGCAGGGCGATTGAAGCCGGCAATGCGGAGCAGGAGTGAGAGCGGCTTGTTCATCAGAGCCCGCTGGCGTTCGGCTTGTTCTTCTTCTCCGCTTCCTCGCAGGCTTTGAGGTCTTTGATGCAGAAGAACCCGGGATGGCCGGGCCAGCGGTGGGCGACCAGCTTGGGCGTCCCGCTGCGTTCCCATCGGTTGGCTTTCTTTTCGAAACGCCAGGTGGAGCCGGGGATGCTGTTCATCTGAAGCAGTTCCTGAATCGCGGCCTCGGTCGTGCCCCCTTTGCGGGCAAAAATCTCGAGCACGGATTTGCCGTCGAGGATGACGACTTCAATGTAGTAGTCCTTGTTGGTGTAAGCGAAGGTCTCCGCTCCGGCGAGCCGCTGGGTTTCCGCCTTTTTGCCTTCCCCATAGCGGGCCGTGATTTCCTTTTGGGTCTCGCCGATACGGGCGTGGCCGATCAGCGGGGCTATGAGGCCTGCGTTCGCAGTGGCGTCGTCGCATGCTTTGAGGTCTTTGATGCAGAAGAAGTCCGGGTGCCCCGGCCAGCGGTGGGCGACCAGTTGCGGAGTCCCGCTGCGTTTCCATTGGTTCGCCTTTCGGCGGAATTGCCACGCCGTTCCGGGTGCCGTGTTCACCTCGAGCAGCTCGTTGATCACATCGTCGCTCATGCCCTTCTTGTGGACATAAATTTCCATGACGGACTTGCCGTCGAGAATGACCACTTCGACGTAGAACTCGTCCTTGGTGTACGCCGACGTCACCGCTCCCGCGATTCGCTGAGTGTCCGCCTTCTTGCCCTCTCCGTAGCGGACGGCAATTTCCTTCTCCGTCTCGCCGACCCGGGCATGGGCGGACAGGGAGCAGAGGAAAGCGGCGGCGGTGATGACGATGAGGTGTTTCATAGGGCTTGGGCGGCGGTAATGGTCCTGGGCACGTTCTCAGAGCGTGGGCCGCGCGATGGCTCAACGAAAGGGCGTTCTCTCGCGGGATCGCGGTGAGTGATTGCCGGGGTTCCATGCGACCGAACTCCGCGTGAATCCTTGTCCCGTCCTGCTGCTATGGTCAGGAGGCGGTACTGGCGGCGGCGGGATCGAGGACGAGGCATTGCTGCATGATCTGGTCGCTGATAATGGCGCGGCGCTTTGCGGGGGGAGAAGTTACCCAGGAAACTGTCCTGGAACCTTGAGCCTTTCAGAGCACCTTGAAGCTCCGGGGCTGGCTCAGGCTCTCCCCTCGAGGAGAGACGAAATCGCATTCGATGATGTGCTCCTTCTTGAGCCGCGCGATGACAGGGGATGCGTGCCCGGGCTTCATCCCGTTGTTGAGGCAGAAGAGATAGAGATCCTTCTCGGAAGCCATTTGGCGCGAGCGGATGGCGCTTTCCAGAGCAGCCTCGAACACCTGCAACTTCTTTGGCTTCTCGAATAAATCGAGAGGCAGGTAAGGGGCGAGATCATTGAAATCCTCCCGGTTCAGGTCGTAATCAGCCTCGCCGTTCAGTTTATCCTTTTGCCATGCGACTCCCAGTAACTGCTCCATGCCGCGGGGATGGCCGCTGCCGAAGATGACGCTGTAAATGTTTGAGCCTTTTCGAAAGGAGAACGGGGCAAGATAGTATTCAACGCCAGCCGGGATTTGCGAGCGATACCACTTCAACACCTGCTGGTGGGCGAGGTGGTAGTCTTCGGCACGCTCAAGTTCGATGTATTTCCTCACATCGGGGTGGTCTGCGAACCGGTGCAGGTGCTGAGTGGAGACGAAAAAGAGAATGTCCGTCGTAGGACAGCGGGTCAGGGTCTGGAAAACCTCAGAACCAATCTCTTTGAAGCCATACTGATCAAGCAGCACGAGGCAGGCGGTGTCCCGGTCGCGGAGGATGGGCAGATAATGCCGGAAGGTATCCGCGAATTCGCCGGCACGGGGATCGAAGCACAGGCCCGGAGGCATCCGTCCGGGTTCCTGAAGGTATTCCGTCAGCGACTGCACTTTCGAGGCATCGCTGTCGCAGGCGGTCAGGCTGACGTGCAGGCCTTTTTGTTGAATCTCCGCCCAGCGGCGGCTGATCTCCGCAATGAGCCGGGCCGGGCTGCCCGGAGTGCCTTCACAATCACGGCCCCGACCTGCGAAGAAATCAAAGAGGTGCAGGCGCTTCCAATGTGGATTGGGCGGGGAGGTAAAGACCGGCAGCCACGAACGGGCGTAGAGTTCGAACAACTGCAGTTTGGTGAGCGTGCCTTCGTTGTAGGGCTTGTCCTCGATTTCGCCAGAGGCCATGACGAGAGAGCGTTCAGTTGGTGGCGAGGATGCGGGTGGCTTTCACGAGGGCGCGGCGCTTATCGTCGGTGGAGCGCCACATGGTGCCGCTGGCTTTTGGGAACTCATCCCATGTGCGGCCCTGGAGTTCACGGCCGGCGCGGCTTTTCTGGACGCCGCCCCATTGTTTGAAGAAAAACGGAACGCGGGCGGCCCGGCATTGCTTTTGAATGGAGGTGACCCATTCCTCCTTGAGCGGGCGGGCGCCGGGACCGCTTTCTCCGCCGACGATGACCCAATCAATGCCCGTGAGATCGAACGTACCGAGGTCTTCGAGCAGGGGCTCGATGGAAAGGAACTTCATGGAGGCTCCGGTCCAGCGCAGGGCATCTACGCGGGGGAGTCCGTGACGGCGGTTCTCTACCGTGACGCCCCACCAGATGTGCTGAGCCGCAGCGGCATCTGCGAGGCGACCGGTGAGCAATTGCTCCATGCGTTCGGGACGCTTGGTGAGCACCTGGTAGGTGTGCCAGTCGGCGAGACGCATGACGGCGGCGACTTTGGCGATGTAGTCCTCCGTGATGTCCTCGTGGAAGAGATCGCTCATGGAATTGACGAAGATGCGCCGCGGCGTGGACCACTTAAGCGGATCGGCGAGCTTCTCTGGAACGAGGCGGAGATCGAATCCGAACTCAAACGGATGCCCCTTCACCCCGCGCCACCGCTCGGCGAAGGTCTCGGCGTAGCAATGGGCACACCCGGCGCTGACTTTGGTGCAGCCCCGCACCGGGTTCCACGTCGCGTCGGTCCATTCGATTTTGGAGTTGTCGGCCATGCTGGAAGAGTAACCCCAGGCAGTTACTTTGGAAGAGTTAATTTACCGGCATTTGTATTTGGGAGCAGCATTTTGAAGTGACCGCTGACAGCGCTGACGCCAGTCGGCCCGCAAACAGTTCAATGCCAGCGACTTCCTCAATTACTGGTGTGGCCCATTGTTCCCCATTGTTCCCCGTGGCCCATTGTTCCCCTTGGAAGGGTAGCCTCACGCACGCTTCCACATCGCGCTCCAGCACGCCGCACATGCCGCTCAATGCCAACGCCTTCCCAATAATTGGTCTGGCCAGTTGTTTCCAGGCCAGTTGTTTCCAGGACAAAGACACCGGCATCGGCATGTTCGTCCCGGCAATTACCAGGAAGGAACCCGAATCCGCCGCCGACTGGGCCGCCACTATCCAGTCCCCCGACGCCCGCCAGACAGCCCTGCGCCAGGTCTTCGCCGCCTGGCCTGACAAGGATTCCGCCACCGCCTACTACGCGGCCAAGGGCTGGCCTGTGGAGTAGTTCTCATCTGCTCACCTCCGCGACCATCGTCCGGGGTCAGCCGGACGGTCAAAAAAATCTGTTCGGTTTTCCCGCGCAGCGGCCATTTCATAGTAAACACATTGATGAATGACACCGATGCCATGCTGCTCCAACGCTACGCCCGTCAGGGAGACGAGGCGGCGTTTCGAGTGCTGGTCGAGCGGTATGCGGGCCTGGTGTTTCGCTCGGCGCTGCGATACACGGGCAGTGCGGCGATGGCGGAGGAGGCTGCGCAAAATACATTCGCCCTGCTTGCGCAGCGCGCCGCCGCGCGCCCCGGGTCGGATCATCTGGCAGGATGGCTGCACCACACCGCTTGTCACATGGCCCGGCATCTGATGCGTGGAGAACGTCGCCGGACCGCGCGGGATTCGGCCGCCGCCGCGCTGATGGATGACTCTTCCAGCGACCACGCGCAGTGGGACGCCATGCACGAGGTGCTGGACGAGACGCTGCAAAAACTGCCCGGCGCCGAACGCGAGGCGCTGCTGCTGCGCTACTTCCGGGGCCTCAGTCTGCGGGAGGTGGGCGAGAGCCTCCACACCAGCGAGGATGCGGCCCGAATGAAGATCGCACGCGGTCTGGAGCGTCTGCGCAGCATCCTCGCGCGGCGCGGCATCACTTCCACCACGGCGGCTCTGTCCGGGGCCTTTGCCTCCTGTGCGGCGGCCGCGACGCTGCCGGCGGAACTGGCCGCCCGCACCGCCCAAGCCGCGCTGACTCTGCCTGCCCTGCCCGCTTCCATTCTCACCACCACTGCCACCATGACCGCCAAAGCAAAAATCACATTCGCCGCCGCCGGAGCCTTGCTCGCCTGTACGGTGGCCATTCCAGTGGGCATCGCCCGCGAGCACACGCTGCGGGGCCGCATCGCAGAGATGCAGCAAAAACTGGACGCACAGTCCGCGGCGGCGGCAGAGATGTTGTCCTCACAAACCGCCACTGCGGCGGTGAAACCCACACTTCCCAGCCAGCCAACTGCCGTCAGTGCGGCGGGCGCGGTGGACCCGGCGCAGATCGCCGCCGTGCAGAAAGCATTCGATCCAAAGAACCCGGGCCGGGATCTGCTGCTCAAAGCCGCCGGGGGCCTGACGAAAATCCCCGGGATGAAAAAGATACTGGCCGAGCAAGGCAGGCCCATCATGGAATCCAGGTATGCGGACCTGCTGGACGACCATTGGCAGCTCGGGCCGGAGGAACGCGGCAAGGCCATGGACATCATTTGCGCGGCCATGGCGGAGCAGGCGGCGAGCGCGCTGGAGTAATTGGAAGGCGGCATCACCCCGGAAGAGAGAACGAAGCTCGAAGCGATGAAGGACCAGACCGATGACGCGCGCGACAAGCAGTTGGCCGCTCTGTTCAATGATCCGGCGAAGATGGAGGAATTCCTCAGGCACGAGCAATCGGTGGGTGAGCGGCAGCGCCTGCGGACATTGAAGGACCAGCTCACCACGGACCGCACGCCACTGCTCAGCGACGCGGAGGAAACGCGCCTCATGGACCTCATGTATGCCGAGCGTCAGGCCGCGAAGGCCGCCGCACCGCTGCCCGATCCTGAGAATGACGTGCCCGCCGCCGCGGACAGCGCGACTTTTCCCGCCCGCCGCGAAGCCCTGGACGCCCGCATACTCAAAGAAGCCGCCACCTTCCTAAGCCCCGCGCAAACCACCGCCCTCGCCGCATCCCTCACCGCCACACGCGAGTCGGATGCCGCCCAGATCAACCTGTCCAATAGCATCATGGGCGCATCCCCACCGCCTGCGGAAATGCCCTGATTGCCCAGTCCATTCGCTCATCGCCATGTTGCTCCCAACTGTCTCCATCTCCTCACCGCCCGCCGCTGGCGGCACCGTGAGAGCGCTGCGGCGCGGGTGACTGCGTGGCCTGAAAGATCAGGCTCCAGCGCGTGGCGCGGAATTCAGCGGCGGGTTCGTTCATGGTGCCCGGTGATAACGGCGGCCCGCGCTCCGTCGAGGCCGAAAGCCCGCGCCCCGCCTCACTTCCCGCGATTCTGCTCAAAGAGCCAGGTGTGGACCTCGGCGTTCTTTTCCACTTCGCCGGTGATGCCGTGGCCGCCGCCGGGGACTTCAGTGTACTTCGCTGTCTTCACTTTCTCGAGGGCCTTGGCGATGGCGCGGCTTTGGTCCGGCGGGACCACGTCGTCCTTCTCGCCGTGCCAAATCCAGACGGGAATGCGGCGGAGGTTTTTGGCCACGCCGACCTGCGCGCCGCCGGCGATAGGGATTCCGGCGGCGAACATCCGGGGGTTCTCATTGAGCAGCGCGAAGGTGCCGAAGCCGCCCATGCTGTAGCCGACGACGTAGAGCCGGTCTTCGTCCACCGGGAGGT
>JANNVM010001234.1:0-1630 GCA_031414455.1 Verrucomicrobiota bacterium | reverse complement strand
TGCTGCAAAATCCGGTGGCGAGAAACGAATTCATCCAAACGGCGGCGACCCTGCTCAACTCCCGCTTCAGCAGCACTGCTGCGGTGGCGCAGGTGAATCAAATGGAAGCCGAACTGCTACCCGGCATGGACGAGCACCGCCGCCGCTGGCAGCCGGCATTTGGCAGCGTCGCGGGCTGGCAAGCGCAGGTGAATGTCATCCGCACCTTTGCACAGCAGCGCGCCGCGCAGATGCGTCAGCATTTCGTTTCCCAATACGGCCTGACTCAGGCCGCGCTGACATTAAACGTGGACCATGGCAATACGGAGCGCGGGGAAATATGCGTGATGGGCCTGCCGTTCGGTGCCGGCGTTCCCGGTGCGCCCGCCGCGGTGTTTCCGTGGACGGCTTCATGGTTCGCCGGCATCCCCATTCAACTCGAAGCCATCGCGCATCCCGGCTGGATTTTCACCGGCTGGACGGGCATTGCGGGGACCGATCCGCGGACGACCCTGACACTGAGCGGCCTGGCCAGTATCACCGCGCATTTCATTGCGGAGGCTCCTGTTCCCGTGAGCCTGACGCTGCTCCCCGGCGACACGCTCGTCCGCGCCGTTTTCACCGGCACTCCGCTCGCGCCGTACCAAGTGCAGACCTCAATTGATCTCACCGTCTGGGCGGACGCAGCCACCTTCACCACTGATGCCGTCGGCAGCGGCAGGACGGACGTCCCGGTGCCGCAGGGAGCGCGCCGCATGTTTGTCCGCGCGGCGGCGGTGCCGTAGGCCGCCGCGGCTCAATGGGCGGTGTGCTTCAGGATGAACTCCACGATGGGTGCCGGGTTCGGCAGGCTGTGCGGATGATGTTTGCCGCCGGGCTTGGTGATGAGGCTGATCTCCAGTCCAAACTTTGCGCAGCGCTCCTTGAGCAGCGCGGAGTTCTCCTCCAGTGGCACCGCCTCGTCGGCATCACCGCAGACTGAGAGGATGGGCACTTTCGCTTTGGCGATGACCTCCGCCTGGTCCACCGGGTTTCCTTTGGAGGCACGGGCTTCTTCGTCAGTGGAGAACCCGTAGAGCTTGCGGCAGCGGGCCCAGTCGTCGGGCGACTGTTTACCTTTGCCCCAGCCTGCCGGCCAGCTCTTAAAGTCGCATACGGGCGCATCGAGGTAAAGGCACGAGACTTCGTCAGGATGTTTGATCAGCCAGTTGAGCGCAAACAACCCGCCGCGGCTGAATCCCTCGAGCACCGGTTTCGCAGCGAGGCCGCGCTGCGACGTCAGATGCGCGTGGAACTTCTCCATGTGCCTGATGGCCTCCGGCGAACCGTAAAGATTCTGCACGTCCATCCACGCCGCATGGAAGCCCTTCTCCAGCAGGGCCAGATCCGCCTGCGGCTCGTGCCCAAAGAACTCTGTGCGCCAAATCCACGGCTTTCCCGCCGCCGCCTTTTTTGGCAGCACCAGCAGACAAGCGCGCCCGCCCAGCGTAAAGTCCAGCCGCTCGCAGCCGTTCCACTGGGAAACCTTCACGGATTCCTCGCCGGACACCGGGTCCGCGGCGCGCACGGAGTTAAACAAAGAGACAAGGAAGGCAATCAGGAGCAGTCGTTTCATGTCCACACCACAACACAGTGGCGTCCGTTCCGCCCG
>JANNVM010001233.1:0-2731 GCA_031414455.1 Verrucomicrobiota bacterium | reverse complement strand
CGGCATGCAGCAACTGGGCGGCGTTCTGGGAGGCAGTGGCGGGAACGACTTCGCGGCGATCGGGATGCTCGCCGCCATGCTCACCCGTCCGTTCGATGCTTTCCTCGAGCTGGAGAACGAGGCCCTGGCGCTGTCTCTGCTCGACAGTGCCGTGCGGTTAGGCCAATCATCATGGCTGCAGGTGCGGCGGGTCACACGCGAAGGCGAAGACCGCCGGCTCTATGTGCTCGACTTCAGCGGGTTTGCCCAGATTCATCTCGATGTGAAGGTGGAGCACGGCTGGCTCCATCTTTCCAATCACCCGTGGTCCAGCCACCTGACGGTCACCGGAACCGCTCCGGCGGAGCGCGGCTGCGCCGTGGTCAGGATGAATCCCGCGGCGCTTCAGGCCGGCGCTCCCGCCGCGCTGTTCCAGGCGCAGAATGCCCGCCGCAGTGCGGTGCTTTCCGCCTGTTCAGAACTTCTCCCGTGGATGGACGCACTCGGGATCGACAGCACGGCGGCCCAGGAGCGCCAGTTCGCCTCGCTCGGTTTGGTCACTGCCTTGCCTAACGAGATCCGGTTCACCGCGGCACGACCACTGACCGTGCCCTCCGTCATCACAGACAAAGGCGAGATCCTAACCGCCGAGGGCGCCAAAGCCGATCCCGGCATCCTCGCGGGTATCACCCGCGTCATCCTCCGCACCAGCTTTGAAGACGACGGCCTGCGCGCGGAACTGGAATGGGTGACCGCTCCGTGAGCCGTGCTTCCTGCCGCCCCGGTTGCGACCGCGGAATCGTCTGCGTTCCCAGGTGAATCAACGCCGCGGGCGGCATGAAAATGTAGCGCGGGGATGGCGTCAGCCTCCCCGTGTTCGCCACGGTGCGGGCTCCGTTTGCAAACACAAACACGGCCAGCCTGAGGGCATGGCCGCGCTGCGTCCGGCGTCCGCGACAGCAAAGCACCTGCCTTGCCCCGATATGTCCGCATGATTCCGCGGCAGCACCCGCCGCCCCGGTTGCCGGTGCTCACGGACTCCGCAGCGGAACGTAGATCGCGCGGTAAAATCGGCGCCGGGCATTCACCGGAGGCTGGTCCTGGTAAAAGGCGGCGACATCCCCGGGAGAAAACGATCCCTGACGCGACCATGAGTGCAGGTCATCGCTGGCCTCCAGATCGTATCCGCCCGGGACCATCGAGCCCTGTGGAATGACCAGGAGAACGGTTCCGTCAGGATTGAAGGAGATATGCAACGTCAGATCGACGATGGTGATCGTGACGGGGGCCGCCTCCACCACCGTGCCGTTTTCGCCAAAGGCGCGCGCGGTAAGACGGTAAGTTCCCGGGATGGGGTTTCTCCATCCGATCCATGGCGGCGGTGGCGGGCCTCCGCTCCACGGCGCGGGAATCTGCAGCGTCGTTTGCATTCCCGCCGTGGGCCGCGCGCAGGGGCACAGCGGGCAGCAGAAGGTGGCCGTGGCGATGGGATCCAGGTTGGCGAACACCTCAGCATTCAGGAAAACGTCGTTTGGAGCGAAGGCCCGCAGGACGACGGGAATCTCCTCCTGGGTGGAGAAGACGCTACCGTTCGCCGGCTGGAGAAATTGGAGGATTGGCAACGATACCTCGCCCGCCCGGATCGTGCGCAGCGGCACCACCGCCACCAGGCAGCCGGCCAGCAGCAATATCCAGCCGGGAAGGCACAGTCCCTGAAGCCTGAGAGCCATTCGGTTTTGCTGTCGCAGCGGATTCATCACTTGCAGTGTGCAGCCGAAGCAGGGCGCGGGCAAGCTCCATGTCAATGCATGGCTGTCAGGAAAGCTTGCTTGCTTTGGCGCCTCTGTTAACATCGGCCAACCATCCACCGCTTTATGCCCCACACACCACTCGCAAAACTGCTTCGTCACGCGGCATCGGCCGCCGCCGGGGCAGCGACCCGCAATGTTGAAACCCGCCGCGTCATTGAGGAGCGTGCCGGTTCCCGCCGGGAGTTCATCGGGAAGTTATCCCTGGCTGCGGCGGCAACGGCATTCGCGCCGGCGCTGCGGGCGGCTCCATCGTCCGGAACGAAGGCGAGGGTGGTGGTTGTGGGCGGCGGCCTCGCCGGGCTCACCTGCGCCTATCGCCTGAAGCAGGCCGGCATCGCGGCGGCGGTTTACGAGGCCAATGTCAGGCTGGGCGGGCGCTGCTGGACGCGCCGCGGTGATTTCGCCGAAGGGCAGATCGCGGAGCACGGCGGGGAATTGATCGACCAGTCCCACGCACGCACGCGTCAGCTCGCGCAGGAACTCGGATTGCCGCTCGACAACCTCCTCGCCGCCGAACCTAACGGTACCGAAATGTTCCTGCATTTCGACGGTGCCGATTACCCCTACACGCAGGCGGTGGATGATTTGAAGGCCATCTGGCAGCCGCTGCACCGCGACCTCTCGGAGGCCGGTTATCCCACGCTTTATAACAACTTCACCGCCCGCGGCGCCCAGCTCGACCAAATGTCCATCACCGACTGGATCAGCGCCAGTGTGCCCGGAGGGCTGCGTTCTCCACTCGGCCGGCTGCTTGATGTGGCCTACAACATCGAATACGGCGCGGAATGTCAGCAGCAGAGCGCGCTGAACCTTCTCTATCTCCTCGGCTATAACAGTCCGGGGCAGTTCGCCCTCTTCGGTGCGTCGAATGAGAAATATCACGTCCGCGGCGGCAACGATCAGATTCCCGCCGCGCTGGCGGCGGCGCTCGGACAGCAGAT
>JANNVM010001232.1:0-3243 GCA_031414455.1 Verrucomicrobiota bacterium | reverse complement strand
CCCCCACGACTCGCAGGATTGAGGCCGTGAAGAATCTCCCACTGGTCGGAAAGACCGTCGCTGTCGTCGTCGGTAGGTTCATCCGACGGCGAGCCGTCGATGGAAAGAATGTAGGTGACCAAATCGGAGCGCTGGTCCGCTGAGAGTGTCGAAGTGACGCCATGCTGATCGGCAGGGTTTCGCGTCGTGATAACATTGAGCACTGTCGCCGCGCTGCCATCGTGAAGATACGGAGCGGTGTCCCATACGCCGCGGAGGCTTGGCGTATCGAAGCCATCAAGGGGGCCACTGAGTCGCATACCACTGCCGGGTCCCAGGGTGCCCACATTGTGGCGGATGAAATTAGCCGGGCCGCCGGCGAGTGTACTGTCTGTAAAACGCGGACCGGAGTGACACATGGCGCAACCGACCGCCGGGCTGAGAAAGAGCGCCTTTCCGCGCCGGGCGGCTACCGTGAGCGTGCCGTCATCCTGTCGGAACGGGCTGCGCACAGGCGTCGTCAGTGAAGAAACATACGCCGCCAGATCGTCAAGGTTTGCGCTGCGGCCGGCGTTGGGACCGCCGAGCGGTGGATTGGGCGGCTGACCGTCCTGGGCAAGCCCTGTTCCTCCGAAGTGCTTGACGATGTCGTTCTCGAAATCCTGCAACTCATCGAAATTGCCGCTCCAGTGTACCGGCCCGTCTGCCAGCCCTCCGCGACCACGCAGATCGGTGGTATTGCGGAGCCCCTCGCCGCGATTCGTGAAGTCCCACGTGCGCCCGTCGTGCCCGCCACCGTCCGGGTGGCATCCGGCGCAGGAGATGTAATTGGATAGTGAGGCCACTGGCTCCTGACTGCGGTAGAAGAGTCGCTTACCATTGGCGATACTCGCCGGCAGCGGCTCGGCGGTGACTGCCACCGTGGCGATCACCGCGGGCAGACGCGGATTGCTCAAGTCGAGAACCTGCACATTCCGCGAAAGATAATTCGCCACATAGCCGCGCCGGCCATCCGCCGAAACCACGACGCCTTGTGGTGCATGCCCCACATCGATGCGTGCCGCGAACTCAATCGTGGTGCCGTCTCCACTCGGGGCGAGGAGCGTCGCCGCCGAAATGTCGTACACGGATAGCCTGCCTGCGCCCTGGTGGGTGACAAACGCCCATCGGCCGTTCGGCGAAAATGCGATGGCTGAAACGCTGTCGGTATCGTTGGCATCAATTCGCCGCGCCACGTCCTCCCTCGCCGCGGGTAGTCTCACTTTGCCAAAGAATCCACGCGTTGCATTTTCCGGGTGAGGCATCTCGCCATTCACAAAGATCCCGCGCCCGGTATTCGCCTTGTGCCCGCCAAACCACGCCCCGCGCCCCGCGGGGTCTATCGTCAGGGCCGAGAGAAGATTCGGGAAGCCGCCGCCGCTCGAAGTCAGGTCAGGGTTCGTGTCGAGCGCGAGCGGGACAGTGCTGGAAGTTGTGAGGCTGGCGAGGTCGAGTTCCGTCACCGTGCCACTCGCACCGCGTGTCAGAAAATGCGTGACGTAAGCCCGTCCGCCCTCAGCCGTAACGGCGACCGCCCGCGGCGTCGCCGCCACAGGAATGACCTTCTGAACGATCAACTCCGGAGTGAGCACCGATACCGTTCCGTCGCCTTCATTTGAGACAACAATCCGCCCGTTCGTTGCCGCCACCGCCACCCCATACGGCCGGTGTCCAACCGCTATCTTGCGCGCCCCCCCCCGCGTCGCTGCTTCGACCATCCAAAGTTCATTGGAGTCCTGACAAGTGACATACACCCGCGATCCGTTCGGGCTGAAGGCGAGAGTGCGCGGATTTTTCCCCACAGCGATCTCCGCGGCCTTTGTCAGGGTGTTCGCCGTCATCGTCATGACGGAGAGCGAATCGGAATCGGGATTGGCCACCCACAACTCCGATTCTGCCGGATGCAGTGCCAACATGCTGCTCTTGCCGGGCGGCAACGCCGTTGGGGGCGCGAGAACATGCACCACGATAATGTCCTCCCTTGAATCCGCACCGTCGCTCGCAGTGAGCGTCACGCGATAAGCGCGGGGCTCTGCGTATGAGTGCGACGGATTCGCCGCCGCGGAAGTCGTCCCATCGCCGAAGTCCCAACTAAAACTCAATGCTTGCGGCCCTTCATCCGGGTCGAGCGTTTCAGCGCTCGAAAAATTGGCCGGCTGCCCCAAAGACACTTCTTCCGAGCCCGTCGTGGCCCGCACAATCGGCGGAAAGTTTTGCGCCTCAGCAGGGCACACTCCCATCAGCAAAAGCGCGCAGCTACAACATCCGAATATCGCACGGCGCGCCGGAGGAAGGTAAGGGATTTTGACTTGGGGGAACACTGACGGGACGATCACCCTGTAAGGGGATGCGGCAAGGGAAAGGGAGCACTTGAGGGCTATCATTGCGGTGAACGTGATTTCACCGCCATGCCCTTATACCCGGGTCGCGAATGTCGAGTCGTGCCACGCCGATGCGTTTGTCGGCCATGCCGTAGTAAACATCGAAGCGGCCTGGCAAACCGAGGTCGTCCCGCCGGTCAATCGCGGTCGGAAAAACGACATTGGGCACGACGCCCTCGCGCTCTTTGGGAAGCTCCGGCGTCAGGATCGGCTCGGGCGAGCGATAGCGGATTTGATGAGGATGCTTTTCATCCAGCACGAGCAGTCCTGCGGAGTAACGCAGTTC
The DNA here is from genome assembly GCA_031414455.1 of Verrucomicrobiota bacterium. GTDB lineage: Bacteria > Verrucomicrobiota > Verrucomicrobiia > Verrucomicrobiales > V1-33 > V1-33. The sequence continues at coordinate 558 of JANNVM010001232.1, read as the reverse complement.
GCCCGCCGCATCAGTCGCGTTCAACGCCTCACACACCCCATGGTAGAGGAACAGCCATCCGTGCGGAGTCAGCATCGGCGGAGTGCCGCCGCCGATTTTCAACTGCTCCCATGCCGCCGCCGGACACGCCAGCCGCCGGTGCGAATCGAAATGGCAGAGGTGATGATGTTTGTCGCAGACCTCATCCACGAGCGAGTGATAGGAAATCCAGATGCTCTCCCGAAGGATGTCCATCATGCGGGGAAACCGGCAGTGAAGTTTCTCGTCCGGCCCGGTGCCGGGGAAGAGCGGACGATGGATGATCGCCATGGATGGCCGTCCGTCCGGATCAGGGATGGCGACGGGAAAGAGCAGCGCGTCTTTGTTGGCCACGTCGCTGAAGTCCACCCCTTCATAGGGCATGAAGATCGCCAGCCCCAATCGATCCCAGTGAAACAAATCTTCCGACTTCGCCAGCGCGATGCGCGGCCCTCTGGATGAAAGCTCCGTGTAATTCATCACATACTTTTTTAGAGGCTCGATGAAAGTGATCCGCGGGTATTCGCAACCGCCGCCATC
>JANNVM010001231.1:0-4426 GCA_031414455.1 Verrucomicrobiota bacterium | reverse complement strand
CCCCAGATGCGCAGCGTGAGGACTTCGCGGAGATGGTCCGGCAGCGACGAGACCGCCGCGGCGAGCGTGTGATCGGTGTCAGGAGCGGCGGGATCGGGGTCGAACCAGTCAGGCTTGTCGCCGGCCCATGCGGCTTCGCGCTGCGTGCGGCGGTTTGCCGAGCGGGCGAGATCGATCGCGCGGCGGCGGATGGTGGCGAAGACGAGCGCGCTGTCAGGAACTCCAGAGGCCGTGCGCCGCCATGCTTCGAACAGCGAATCCTGGAGCACATCGCGGGCATCCTCCTCTGACTGGGTTTGTTGCCGGGCGTAGAGAAAAAACGTCCGGGCGCGCCCGGCGATCCAGGAGCGCCAGGTTTCGGTAACAGCAAGGTCTGACACGGGAGAGGCATGTTCTTCTGCCAGGTGTAGCGGAGTCATCGGATGAATCCATCTGTGCCGGGTGGAAGTTTTTCAGGGAGATGCGTTTTTGTCGCAGCCGGAGAATTGACAGGTTCCGGCAATGATGCCAGTTGTCAGGCAGAAAGAGCAACCTGCGCCGATGAAACTGCTGAAGGAACCGCTGCTGCATTTCCTCGCCTTCGGCGCGGTAATCTTTTTCGTTCATGCGTGGCGGCAACGGGGCGGAGCCCCGGCTGAGGAAACCGGTGCCGGACGCATCGTGGTGGATGCGGCGGTGATCACCCGGCTCCGCGAGGGCTGGACCCGGCAGTTTCAGCGCACGCCGAATGCGCAGGACATGCAGGGCCTGGTGGGGGCGCACATCCGCGAGGAGGTGCTCTGCCGCGAGGCGCTCACCATGGGGCTGGATCGTGAGGACACCATCGTGCGCCGGCGCATGGCGCAGAAGATGGAATTCCTGACACAGGATATCTCCACCGCCGTGGTGCCGGAGGAGACGGCCCTCTCCAAATACCTGGCTGATAATGCGGCCCGATACGCGCAGCCGGCGCAGGTGAGTTTTCGTCATGTCTATTTCAGCCGGGAGAAACGCGGCGCGAAACTGGACGCGGCGGCGCAGGAGGCGCTCGCGGCGCTGGCGCAGCCGGGCGCGTCCGAGGAATCGTTCGGCGATCCGTTTCTCCCGGGGTTCGAGTTTTCCATGCAGAGTGAGCCGGATGTCGTGAGCGTCTTCGGCAAGGCCTTCGCAGCAGCGGTGATGCAAGCCCCGGTGAACGCCTGGAGCGGTCCGGTGGTATCGAGCTATGGCGTGCATCTGGTGAGGGTGACCGCCCGCGGTGAGCCGCGCCCGGTGGAACTGGCCGCCGTACGCGAGGCGGTGCTGCGGGATTTTCAGGACGAGCGCCGCCGCGCTGCGAATGAGGAAGTGGTCACGCGACTGAAGGAGAACTACGAAATCATCATTGATACCGGTGCGCTGAATGCCGCGGCAGCGCCGGAATCTTCCATGAATCCCCCTCCATGAATCGAATCGTCACCGCATTGCTGGCGCTGTTGTTCCTGTCCTGTGCAGGGCTGCGGGCGCATGAAGTGCGTCCCGCCTTTCTGGAGTTGAAGGAGCGGGCGAAAGGTGAGTTTGACGTACTGTGGAAAGTGCCGGCCCCCGGCGGCGTGCCGCTGGCGGGCGAAGACATCCCGCATGCGACGCCGGCCCCGGCGGCTGTGAATCCTAACGCGCCGGCGGTGATGCCCTGCGGCTGCCCGGCGCCGACGGCGGAGCAGCTCGCCCGCGGCATGCTGCCCATCCATCCGGTGCTGCCACAGGGCGCGGAGATCATAGCCTTCCCCCGCACCGAGCGGCTCCAGGGTGCCGAAATCAAACGCTGGACGATCCGCACCACTCCGCGCGGCCTGGAGGGCTGGGAAGTTGCGATTCACGGTCTGCCGGCGACGATGGTGGATGTGCTTGTCCGCATCGAACTCCTCAATGGCCGTGTCATTTCCCGCCTCCTTCGTCCGGATGCGCCGTCATTCCTCTTCAGTGAGGGCGAAGCGGGGCCGGCGGCCGGCGCTTACTTCACGCTCGGCGTGGAGCACATTCTGCTGGGCATTGACCACCTGCTCTTCGTCCTCGCGCTGATGCTGATCGTAAAGGGTGCCGGGCTGCTGGTCAAAACCATCACGGCCTTCACCGTGGCCCACAGCATCACCCTCGCGCTCGCCACGCTGGGCGTCGTGCGGGTGCCGGCCGCGCCGGTCGAAGCCATCATCGCGCTTAGCATCGTTTTTGTGGCGGCGGAAATTGTGCGCAGTGCCCGCGGTCAGCGCGGCCTCACCGAACGCGCGCCGTGGATCGTGGCCTTCACCTTCGGACTCCTGCACGGTTTCGGCTTTGCGGGAGCGCTCAGCGAAGTTGGTCTGCCTCAGAACGATATCCCCCTCGCCCTCCTGCTGTTCAACCTCGGCGTCGAAGCCGGCCAGCTCGCATTTGTCGCCGTGGTGCTCGTTCTCAGCGCGCCTGTCAGGCGCGGCGGCAAGGCACTCCCGCCGTGGATAAAACTTGTGCCTCCTTATGTTATCGGTAGCATCGCCATGTTCTGGGTGCTTCAGCGAATCACCATTCTTTAATTTCGCTAGTTTGCTATCAAACTAAACCATGAAAACAAACGCAAGCCTCACCGTTGCGCTGGCCGCTCTCGGCCTGCCGTTCTCTCCGCTTACCGCGCAGGAATCCACGCCCGCCTCCGCTTCCGACGCGGGTTCCCTCAGCAAGGAAGCCGCCGACGCCGCGCACAAAAAGCGCCCTTACTCGCCTTACGCGGATCGCAAATTTCCCACGCGCCCCTACTTTGGTGACACCCACCTGCACACCGGCTTCTCGATGGATGCCGGGGCGTTTGGCTGCCGGCTCACGCCGCGCGATGCGCTCCGGTTTGCGCGCGGCGAGCAGATCATGGCCTCCAGCGGTCAGCCCGCGAAGCTCTCCCGCCCGCTCGACTTCCTCGTCGTCGCCGATCACTCGGACAACATGGGCTTCTTCACCGACCTCTTCGCGGGCAAGCCGGAAATCCTCGCCGAGCCGATGGGCCGCAGGTGGTATGACATGATCCAGTCGGGCAAAGGCGGCGCGGCGGCGATGGAAATCATCGGTCAGTTCTCCCAGGGCACTTTTCCGCAGGCGCTCATGTATCTGCCGGGCACGCGCGCCTATCGCGGCGCGTGGCAGGAGACCATCGCGGCGGCGGAGGCCTACAACGAGCCGAACCGGTTCACCGCGTTCATTGGCTACGAGTGGACCTCGCTCGACAAGGGCAACAATCTGCACCGCAATGTCATCTTCCGTGACAACGGCGACAAGGCCAGCCAGGTCGAGCCCTTCACCTGCTACCCGCCGATGGGCAGCACCAATCCCATCGAGCTGTGGAAATGGATGGACGCCTACGAAAAGAAAACCGGCGGCAGCGTGCTCGCCATCGCCCACAACGGCAACCTGAGCAACGGCACCATGTTCCCGATCGTCGAGGCCTTCGGCAAAGCGATCGATCGCGAGTATGCTGAGACGCGCGCGAAGTGGGAGCGGCTTTATGAGGTGACGCAAACCAAGGGCGACGGCGAGGCGCATCCCTTCCTCTCGCCGAATGATGAATTCGCCGACTACGAAAAGTGGGACAAGGGCAACCTCGACGGCAGCCAGGCGAAAACGAATGACATGCTCGAAGGCGAATATGCGCGCTCTGGTCTCAAGCTCGGCCTCCAACTGGAAGCGAAATTCGGCACGAACCCTTACAAATTCGGCCTCGTCGGCAGCACCGATGCGCACACCGGCATCATGAGCATCGAGGAGGACAACTTCTTCGGCAAAACGACGCCGCAGGAACCCAGCCCCGAGCGTATGACCGCCACGTTCATGCACAACGCCAAGAGCGGCGTGAAGATCATGGACTGGGAAGTCTGCTCCGCCGGTTACGCCGCCGTGTGGGCCGAGGAAAACACGCGCGCCTCACTGTGGGACGCCATGCAGCGCAAGGAAACCTACGCTACCACCGGCTCGCGCATGGTCGTGCGGTTCTTCGGCGGCTGGGACTTCGAGAAAGCGGACGCCGACACGCGCAGCCCTGCCGTCACCGGCTACACCAAAGGCGTGCCGATGGGTGGCGACCTGAGCAACGCGCCCGCGGGCAAAGCGCCGGCATTCCTCGTCGCCGCGATGAAAGACCCGCTCAGCGGGAATCTCGACCGCATTCAGGTCATCAAAGGCTGGATGGATGCGAAGGGCGAGTTGCAGGAGAAAGTCTATGACGTGGTGTGGAGCGGCGACCGCAAGCCCGGCGCGGACGGCAAAGTCCCGGGCGTCGGCAGCACCGTGGACCTTGAGAATGCGACGTGGACCAACACCATCGGCGCACCCGAACTCATCACCGTCTGGAAAGACCCGGACTTCGATCCAAAACTCCGCGCCTTCTATTACGTCCGCGTCCTCGAAATCCCCACGCCGCGATGGACGGCGTATGATGCGAAACGCTTCG
>JANNVM010001230.1:0-2285 GCA_031414455.1 Verrucomicrobiota bacterium | reverse complement strand
GAAGCGGGTGAACCCGGCCTTGGTGACTACCCCGCGCAGCCTCCCCTCACCAGCCTGGGCTCCGAGCCCAAGCCCTACCTCCTGCGCGAGCGAAGCCGGCGTGCAGATCATCGTGGAAGCGGCATAAAACAGGCGGCCCACCGGATTGAGATTATCCTCCAGCCGGTCGTGAGCGAATGGCTCGACGATCATCCACGTGCCGTCAGGTGCGAGAGTGGAGCGCACATGTTCCGCAGCGCCGACAGGATCACCCATGTCGTGCAGACAATCGAAAAACGTGACGAGATCATAGCCGGTGCCGGGGAATTCCTTGGAGGCGGCCGTCTCGAAGGTCACGCGATCGCCGACGCCCGCCTTCTCCGCCGCAGCGCGAGCGCAGGTGATGGACGGCTCATGATAGTCGAACCCCCAAAAGCGCGACTGCGGAAACGCCTGCGCCATCAATATGGTGGAGGCGCCGTGGCCGCAGCCGACATCCGCCACTCTTGCGCCGTATTCCATCTTTGCCTGTACGCCGTCCAGCGCCGGGATCCAAGCACTGATCAGATTGGCCGCATAATTGGGGCGGAAGAAACGCTCCGTACCGGTGAAGAGACACTGGCTGTGCTCGTGCCAGCCGACACCGGCCCCGGTTTTGAAAGCCTCACGGATTTTCGGCTCGTCCATCATCAGCGACCGCATGATTTGATAGGCCCCGGGGATGAAACACGGGCTGTCCTCCACCGCGAGCGCCAGCCCCTGCTCGGGAGGCAGAGTGAACGAGCCGTCCGCGGCATTGTAAGTGACGTAACCGCTCGCGGCCTGAGCCGAGAGCCACTCGCGAACGTAACGTTCGTGAGTGCCCGTCTTCTGCGCGAGCGCGCCGGGAGTCAGCGGCCCGGCACCGTGCATGGCTTTATACAGTCCCAGTTGATCACCCAGCAGGATGAGCGCCGCATTCGCCGCGGCCCCCATGTCTCCCACCGCCTGATTCATAAAGTTCTGCAGTTTCTGTTCGTCAACTTTCGGTTCGGCATTCATGGCGTGAAACGGGATGGTTTGCTAAGGCATTGAACTCCCGGATGGCGTGACAGGGCAAGCATTTTTCAGGGCTGCTCCCCCTGCCCCCGCCGCTTGCGGCCGTGGCCGGGCCATGCACAGGATGGAAATGGCATGGAGACCTGACCAATGTTTCGTTCGCGGTGAACTCGATAACACCGTGCGCGGTCGTGTCACCGGGCGTCTCTGGCTGCTCGGTCGCGACGAACCCATCATCCTTGACCTCGCCGGCGACGCGTGGTCCGATGTAGCCGGCGCGAAAGTCACCTTCACCAATCCCGCGCCGCAAAGCGACCACAGCGCGGATGGCATGGCGGCGCTTCAATCCGGCCGCGTCGGCGACATCACGGTCTCCAACCGCCGCAAACACTTCACCGTGCCGGAGGAGGAATGGCAACAGGCCCTGCGCGAAGGCCGCCTCGGCGAAGTGCCGTGGGTCCGGAAGAACGCCGTCTATATAGAATGGTACAGCGACGCCAACGGCCGTGTCGTTATCGAAAGCACCGGCTACGACGTGACCATCTCCGGGCACCAGTGGACCTCCGACGCCGACGACCAGGCCGCCCAGCAATTGCTGAACATGGAGGCGATGCGCGACTTCCTTGATGGCATCATCGCCCGCCCCGAACTCAAACCCCATTCCGAAGGTCCGTGGCATCCTGACGACACCACCGAGGACGAATGGGAGGAACAACTCAAGCAAAGCGACCGCCTCGCCGATGCCGGCATGGAAGCATTCGATAAATTCAAAGACGACCCGGACTCGTTCGACAAGGAAGCCTATGTCATGGGCTGGGACCACATCATCGAAGCCAAAGCCGCCGCGGAAACCACAGACGACGCGACCAGCGAAGAATGGCAGCCCTCCGAAGAGGAAGACGAAGACTTCGACGACGACAGCCTCTTTGAAAAACACCCGCTGATGAAGCAGGCCTACTCTTACCTGCTCCTTGTGATGGATCGCTTCAAAGCCCCCGACACCGAAGAAAAGGAACCGCAGCCCAAAGGCAGCCCCACCGACACCTTCCTCCGCAATGTCATGCAGATCTCCGGCAAACTCGCCGGCGTCCTCACCGGCTGGGAAAAACACCCCATGCCCCGCGGCATGATCCTCGCCGTCACCCGCCGCTGCCTGAACTGGGCCAACGAAGCCCTCGCCGCCCTCACACAATTGGAAACCACTCCGCCCCCCGGCACCACCGCGGCTCAATTCGCCGAATTCCGCCCCGGCCTCTTCGCCCTCCGCG
>JANNVM010001229.1:0-3916 GCA_031414455.1 Verrucomicrobiota bacterium | reverse complement strand
GTGGCGGTGAAGGTGCTGCTGGCGGCGAACGTGCGCAATGCGGCGGGCGTGGGCACAGATCTCGCGACGGAGGCGGCGGCGCTGTCTTCGCTGCAGCATCCGAATATCGTCGCGGTCTATGATTTCGACACAGACGGGCCGGAGCCGTTTGTGGTGATGGAGTTCATCAATGGCGAGACGCTGGAGGGCACGGTGCGCCGCGGGGCGCTGCTGCCGGACGACTTCAAGCAGATCGCGGCAGAGAGTCTCGAAGGCCTGAGCGCCGCGCACCGTCAGGGCATGTGCCACCGGGACTTGAAACCGTCGAATTTGATGTTCCACTGGCTGCCGGACGGAAAATGGCAGACGAAGCTGCTGGATTTCGGGCTCGCGAATGTCGGACTGCGTCCGGCGCAGCAGGAACTGGCGGGCGCGGGCAGTGTGGCGGGCAGCGTTCACTTCATGGCGCCGGAGCAGTTTCTCCATCAGCCGCTGGATGTGCGCACGGATCTCTACTCGCTGGGCTGCGTTTTCTATTACGCCCTGACAGGAAGTTTTCCCTGTAACGGAACGACTCTCGAGGAGGTGATGAATGCGCATCTCGCCAGGCAGGTGGCGCCTTTGCAGCATCTCCGCGCGGATGTGCCGCCGCTGCTGACGGACTGGGTGATGTGGCTCATGAGCCGCCAGCCGGAGGAGCGCCCGGAGAGCGCCGCCGAAGCCCTGCGGGTGATGCGCGGGATTTTGAGCGGTGAACTGAAATCACTGCCCGTGCAGCGTGCGCTGAAAACGCAGCCCGTTCCGAAACGCACCGTCGTTGTCGCCGCGCCCCTCAGCAAGGATGTTGCCGCCCGCGCCGCCATCGGCGAAACCGCGGCAGTGGCTCAGCCGCCAAAGACAACGGCAACAGCCTCCCGTCCCGCCGCTGCTCCCGCGCCCGCGCCGCCAATCCGAACGGCGACGTCGAAACGGTCCGTGGCACCCGCCAAACAACCGACGGCAAAACAACCGCCGCCACCGCCTCAAAAGAAGCCCGCCGCCAGAAAATCGAAGGCCCCGCTCGTTGCCTCGATCATCGCCGCCGCGGCCCTCTCCGGGGCCGCCGGCTACTATTTCAAGTCACCCGGGGACGCCAAATCCGGCGACGCCAGCGTGCCGGTGGAAGTGTCAGGCGGGCCGCCGGAAAAGGGGCTCATTGCCTGGTTCGACGCCGCCAAAGGTGGACGCAAAGACGCCGGCAAATCCGTCGCTGCGCCAGGTGACCGCGTTGACCAGTGGGATGACCGCGCCCGCCTCGCCGGCAACAATGCCGCTCAATACCATGCCAGTGCCACCAGGCTGGAGGAAAAGGCGCGCCGCTACCCGACACTGGGGCGCATTACCGACAAAGACGGGCTCAAGGGCACGCATGATGTCATGCTGTTCAACGACAACAATCTCGTGTTCGGCCGCGACACTGACAAAGTCGGCGATCCCATCGGTACGGATCTGGACGGCAACCAAATCACCTGGATCGCCGTCTTTTCCGCTCAAGCCGGAACCGGACAGCAGACGCTGTTTTCCGCGCGTGTCGGCGGCGAAGCCCGGGCGTGGGACACGTTCGTGCGCGACGGCACCATTTTCTCCGGCGTGCGCAAACCTGGCGACAAGGAGAATCATGCGGCTTTGCCGTTCGACACAAAAAAGGGCTATCACATCCTTGCGGTCGTGTGGGACGGCTCCCAGGACCGCCTGCGCGAGTGGGTCACCGGTCCCGACGGTCGCACGCAGCAAAGCACGGCGATCAACGGCACCACGGATTTTGGCAATCTCGACAGTGTCCGCATCGGAGCACTCAACAGTGGCGGCGGTGCGCCAAGCCAGTTCCTCAACGGCGGCATTGCCAGTCTGCTGTTTTACAATCGTGCGCTCGACGATGCCGACCGCGAAGCCGCCGTGGACTATCTCTCGCACCGCTATTTCGGCGTGCCGGCGGCGAAGCCGTGAGACTCACTTTTTCCTCAGCAGCGCGGCAAAGCCCGGCGTTTCCCTCACCGTGAGCATTCCGTCATCCCCGCGCCGTGCAATGCGGGCGTGTGCCTCCGGATGCGTCCGGGCCATAAACGCGATGCCTTTCTCCGGTCCCATGACGCAGAGCGCCGTGGCCAGCCAGTCGGACAGTGTCGCCGACGGCACCACGACGGTGGCCTGAGTGGAATCCACCATTCCCAGGCCAGTCACTTTATCAATGATGTGGCTGTAACGGCGGCCCCCGATTTCGATGAACTGATTGAGATCGCCTGACGTGTCCACACTGACGTTTTCCACGCTCAGCAGCACCTCCGGATCATCGTCGCGCATCTTTACCAACTGAATCACCCAGCCTTCCCGGCCCGGTGGACGGCCACTCACAAGCGGACTTCCGCCGGCATCGATCAGGGCGCTGGAGATGTGAAACTTCTCGCGCAGCACCTTCATGGCTTCGTCCTGAGCGAAACCCTTGGCGATACCGCCGGAGTCGAGCTTCATGCCCGGCTTCTTGAGGAGTGCGGTGCGGGCCTTTTCGTCGAGCACGAGGGATTCCCAGCCGGTGGCCGCGCGGGCGGCGGCCAATTCGTCCGCGGACGGCAGCACCCGTGTCTTTTTTGCCGTTCGCCACAATTGAACGCAGGGACCGATGGTGATGTCAAACACACCGCCGCTCTCCGTGGCTGCCTGCTGCGAGAGGGCGAGAACCGCGAAGAGGTCCCCTGTCACGGTCATGGGCTTGCCACTGCCGGCGGTCGCGGAGAGCCGGCTCAATTCGCTTTCCTTGAGGTAGTCGCTGAGGGTGGCATTGAGTTCCTCGACCCTGGCAAAGGCCCCGTCCGCGGCGGCCTGCGCGGTCTTCTCGTCCGCAGCGTAAAGTTTCACCGTCCAGATGGTTCCCATGCAGGGCCGGCGGAAGGTAAAGGCTTCGTCCGCGGCACAGGGGAACGCGGTTAGCAGGATGAGGAGGATGGGGCGAAGGGGGGGCATGGGGGAGTGATCGGTGACCGGTGCTCAGTTCCCAACTGCTTGTTGGCGTTTTGTCATGTCTTCAAGAATGTCTGGAAGGACGCGGAAGGCGCCCAAGTTGCCGGGGCCGCAGTGAGCCCGGGCGACAGTGCCGCCGCAGTAAAACAGCAGGCCGCGCCACCTGCTTCTCTGCATAAAAGTGCGCCGTGCAGGGTTCGAACCTGCGACCAAGGCATTATGAGTGCCCTGCTCTAACCGCTGAGCTAACGGCGCATGACGTTGCCGATGCCATTTCGCGCAGGCGGGTGCAAGCGCGGGCTCATTTCAAATCCATCACCGCAATACGCGTGGTATCACCTTTGCGGATATTGAGGGTCGCCTGACCGTCCCGGGAATTTTTGAGCAGGGCTTCCACAGCTTCGGCGTGGGAGGCGGGAGCAGAACGGTTGATGCGGAGCACGATATCGCCTTTCTCCAGGCCGCAGTTCGCCGCTGGTGTATTGGGCTGCACTTTGGTAATGATGAGGCCAGGCACGTCCGCGGGCAGCTTGAGTTTTTCGTGGTCCCCGGCGGTCACGGGCACCAGAGTCATGCCGGCGACTTGATCGTCTTCTGCTTTTATCGCGGGAACAGGTTCGGCAGACGGCGTCTCCACTTTGGCGGCACCGGGTTCGCGGAGAAATCCATTGGGACGCTCGCCGAGAGTGAGCGTGAGTTCGCCGCGCTTCTCCAGTGACTCGCGGAAGAACGTGATCTTGAGCCGGGCACCGGGCGGCTGACCGGCGAGTCGTTTGCGGAGGTCTTCCGCATCCTCGACCCTCTTGTCCTCCAGTGAGAGGACCACATCACCTTCTTCGAGACCGCTTTTGGCGGCGGGTGTATTGGGTTCCACTTTGCCGAGAAACGCGCCGCCGGTGAAGCCGTAAAGCCGCGCCGCGCGCTGGTCCACATCAAGGAGGGC
>JANNVM010001228.1:0-5397 GCA_031414455.1 Verrucomicrobiota bacterium | reverse complement strand
CGCGGTGACACTGTGCGCGAACAGCACCTGAGGAAAAGCGTGCAGGCTGGCGTAGAGCAGCAGCAGCACCGTCAGGGTTCGCTCTCCGCGCCGCAGCGTTCGACCGAATCGGGTCTTTGGGGCAGGGCGATTGAAGCCGGCGATGCGGAGCAGGAGTGAGAGCGGCTTGTTCATTGAGAGGATGCCTGTTCGATGATGAGCAGCGTGCGCCCTCCATCCGGCCGGTGCATTAGGGCCACGGGCGTTCCTTTCAGCAGGGCGAAGAGTTCTTCGTCATTCACTCGGTGGATCACGATAGGCTCGCGCGCTGGCGGTGCCTGAACGACGGGAGCCACGGCGACGGGTTGAGGATTCCAAAGAAGTGCGCCGGCGGTCAATGCGACGACTACGAGCAGCCCGGCGCTCGCATGCCGACGGCGGCGGCGCTGGCGTTCGCGGCGCAGCATCGAGACGATCTCGCCGCTGGTTGGGCCACAATGTTCGCCGGACGACGGCAGCACTTCTTCAAGCAACGCGCGGAGTTGTTCGGGATCGGGATTCATGGTCGTGTGGATTGAAGTTCTTTGGCGATGAGTTCGCGCAGGCGGGTGCGCAGGCGCGCCAGCCGGCCTTCGACGGCGCGGACGGTGAGCGCATGACGCGCAGCGATGGCTTCAAGGGATTCGTTGGTGAAGTAGCGACCTTCGATGAGCGCGCGCTCAGCGGGCTCCAAATTGCCGAGCGCGGATTCCAATGCTGAAGGCAGACGGTCGTCGCCTTCGACAGCGCCGCCGCCCGAAGGCTGCCACCATTCGGCGAAACGACCGAGCGCCCGCAGATAGCGCCCGCCTTTGCGCCGCAAATCCGATGCGGCGTGACGCGCGGCGCACGCGATCCAGTTCCACAGCGCCGCCTCGTCCTGCAACACCCGGATATGCCGCGCCAGCCGCAACCACGCGGCCTGCGCGATCTCGCCGGCAAAGCTCTCATCGCCCGCGGCCAGCGCGAAGCAGTAGCGATTGATGCGCCCGCTCCACGCGCCGTGCAGCCACGCGAAGGCCGATTCCTCGCCGCGTTTCAGCGCCGCCGTCAGCCGCGGCACATCAGCGAATGCAAACGCTTCCGTGACCGGAAGCGTTGCAGGCGTGAGGGGCTCGGCGTGTTCCACGAGAAATCGGAACGCGGTCCCTGGAATCGAGTCTGGGGGCTGGTTTGGCACGGGTGCGTCTGCTGCGTGCAGCTAGGGTTTGGCCGGGGCGGCGAGCAGAGTTGCGTTCTCTTTGAGGGCCTGAACCACCTGTGCGATGATCTCATGCTGCGCAGCGGTCCCCTTCGATATGAGGGTGCCTGTTTCCAGATGGATGTTCAGGTCCGGATTTAGATCGAGTTTAGCCTGGTTCATGGCTTGTCCGATCAGCTCATCCACAGACTTCATTTTCATGGCTTTTTCCTGATCTGTGCCGGTCATAATGAATCCAATCGCATAGACATGGACAAACGGCTCGTTTCCTCGCGCGGATTGGATCAGAGGATCCCTGGAAGCCGCAGCGTTTGGATTGACTCCGTATGGACTGGAATCCGCGGACATGCCATCGCCGCCCAAGCCGGATGAGCCTTCCGGGCCGGACAGAGCAGCGCTGGGATCCACCGTCCTGACCTTCGGCAACACCTCTTCTGCAACCTTCACCGGGAGCTTCTCGCGCACCAGCGTAACGACGTGCTTCGACGGCCCCTTGTCCGAGTCGGCTCCTAAAGTGATCTTCACCGGCGTTCCGGGCACGCCACGAATGAGTTGAACTACCTGCTCCAGTTGGAGGCCGGTGACATCTACATCCGGCTGGCCCGCTTCCGCCACATGCAGAATGCGCTGGCCGGGCTTGATGGCGGAAGAAGCAGACGCTGGCGACCCGGGAACAATCTGCCCCACCACGATGCCGCCATCATTCTTCGCGAGCGCAAGTCCAACTCCGCTGGGGGATGGTGCATCCGAATAACCAGGTGGTTTTGAAATTGCCGTAAGTCGGCGATCTTTCGGCGGGGCCGGCACGATGCGGTAGCCGATGACCTTCTGTCCCGAAGCCTCAGATGCATCTTTGGGTGCAAAGATCGGCTCCAACGTGCAACCCGCGGCGGCGGCCGCGAATGCCACGGCCTCCAGGGGCGACACCCCCCGCAGGCACAGATCGCCTGGCACTTCAGCATTGTAGGCGTTGTTGCCATACATGAGGTTCGGCATAATCCATCGTTCGCCGCCTTCGTTGAGCGTCCAATGCCCGATGCGCCCCTCGATTTCAGCGATGACAGCTTTCAGATTTCCCGCAGAGAGAGTCACACTGCCGTCGGCCTTCATGTTCGGATCCTTCGCGGCACTGTCTTCCTTCGGTGATGAAGGAACTGGTTTGTTCTGCGCGTGAACGGGAACCGCCATGCTGAGTACGACGGCCGGGATGAGAGAATACAGTTTCATGGTGAGTGATGGATTGGGTTGGATAGACTACATTCCGTATCACGGCAGCGGAGTTGGAAACCCACGCAGTATTTTTCTTCGGCCCCGGTTCACAGCACGACGGCGCTAGTGGTTCGCCGGTTTTTCAGCGCTTGGCGGAGAGAGCCAGGGGACGGCGGGCCAGTTGGGGAAGCTCTGCACCATTTGTGGCTCCGACGTGCCGGGTGCAGGGGCGGTGGTACTGGTTTCAAATCCGGCACCGATGTTGACGATCTGCGTGAGGTTGGGGGTTTGTTTGGAATTGCCCGGGAGGAGCGGACGGAGTTTCCAAAGCAGTTGCGTGAGTGATTCGTTGCGGCGTTCGCGCCATCCAGGTGCTTCGTGACTGGAGTAGGTGAGCCCGGCGGTTTTCATCGTGGCGAAATGCGCCTGGATGATCGCCTCGGCTTGATGGGTTTGAGTGTCGGTGAGAGCGAAGGTTTCGCGCAGCGCGGTGGATTGCAGCGAGGCTATTTCGGCGGGAGTATCCTCAAAAGCGGAGATTTCCGGTGCCCAGGTGGCAAACTTCATGAAGGCCTTGACCACGCTGTCGCTCAGATCGTCCGCGTGGAGTCCTCTTCGTTTCAGTTCGCTCTGCACATCCCCGGGATCAGATGAAACGAGCCGCGCATATTGGCCGAACTCGGCGCCCATGTCCGTGATCCGCCCGAAGGACTCCGTGATCTCGGTGTCGAGCGATGGCGGGATTCTCTTTTGCAAGGCGGCGGTTTCCTTCTGGATGCGGCTTGTCGTTTCCTCGATGCGGGGCAGTTCGGCGTGCAAGGCCGCGTTGTTTTCCATCAGGGTTCTTGCTTCGTTTTCGGCGGCTTCGGCGGCGCGATCATCCGGCAGCGGCAGTGGAGCAAGCTCGGCACGCTGCGCGGCAATGGCGGTCTGTAGCGCGGTGCGTTCGCCGCTGCCGTGGCGCAGCCAAAGCGCGATGCCGATCACGAGCACCAGCACTGGAAAGTAGATCATGTATTTTCTCATGGCTTTGTCGCGGGTGACTGCGGCGTGGCCTTTACCTCATCCCCAAGGTAGCCGATCTCCGCGATGGAAAGACCACTCAGGAATCCCTCGGTGGTTTCGAAAATGGGATGGTTGCGAGCTTCCGGCGGGAGAAGTGCTTTGAGATGTTTCTCCATCTCTTCGCTGGCAACCACGCGTCGTGCGATCCACGCCCCGGCGTTTTCCTTCGAACGCATAGAAAAGATGAGGCCGTCATTCTTGAGCTGCTGGAAGTCAGCCAGAAGGGTGCTCTCAATGCGCGGACGGAGTGCGATGGGCAGCTTCAAGGCTTCCTCATGGGCGATGGCGAAAAAATGGGCCGCCTCTGCCGGGCGATCCTCGAGCTTGAGGACAGCCCTCTGCAAAGGGATGAGCCCCAGGAGGTCGGCCCCCAATTTGCCGGACAACTCAGCTTCCTTGGCGGATCGCTCGCTGACATCCAGTTTCTCCAAGGCGGCGATCGCCTCCATCACCGGCATCAACTTTCTCACCATTGAGCGGGCGAGGTCTTCGATCTTTCCGTGGGAAATGACGACCTCTTCGTCGAGTTGCTTCACTTTCGCCTGAGTCCCGGCAAGTTTGGCCTGCGCATCCGTCTGTGCGCGACGTGCTGCGGCTACGCGCTCGTTCAACACAGCTGCCTCGGTGCGCAGCGCAACATTGTCGAGTACGACGAGCGAATTGGCTGCGGCAGGCCGCGGCTGCTGCTGGAGCGTGCGAGTTCGTGGCGCAATGCGGAGTTCGCGTGGGTTTGCCATGCGATGGGGACAGCGGAGGCAAGGGTGATGGCTGCGGCGATTTTGACAGCGGTGTGGGCCATGAGTGTGGTGAGGGTGAGTGAAAGTGGAGGCGTCGTGGCGACCGTCGCGGCCACGACCACGCCGGGTGAGCCGACTTGCAGCGCCACTGCGCCCGCGAGCAGCGCCGTCGCCGAACCACCAAAACCGCGCCGCCGGAGCTGTGTGCCGAGGTTCTCCAGTCCGCGTGAAACGCGCTTCCTCGCAGCGGCTTCAGTCACGCCCAACGCCGCCGCCATTTCAGAATACGAGCGATCCTGAAGATAGTGCATGACGACAGCCTCGCGCTCCGGCTCGTGCAGCGCCGCCAGCGCATCTTCGAGCACGGGCCACGCGTTGCTGTCGCACGCGGGCGCGCCTTCCACGGCGGTCTGCTCGTGCCTGCGTTGCCGCGCCGTCTCGCCGCGGACGGCACGCAGCGCGACGTGCCGGGCGGCGTGGTGCAGCCAGCCCGCGAGACTCGCCCGGTCCGTGAGCAGCCACGCCTTTTGCGCCAGCGTCGCAAAGACCTGCTGCGCCACATCGCGCGCCAGCTCCACATCGCCCGTGACCCGCGCCGCCGTGCCGATGACGAGCCGCTCGTGTGTCCGCACGAGCGCTGCAAACGCGCCCTCATCTCCCGCCTGCAAATAGCGGGCGAGCAGATCGGAATCGGTCAGCGGAATCGTGTGCATCATCTCCTGTATGATCCCCGCCACGCGGCAGTTTGTGACGGCAAAGTTGAATACCGCGAACCTGGTTCCGCCAGCGCACCCGGCCGCCTCCGTGCTATTTCCTATTTTGGGCCGCCTTTCTCCTGGCGTTCGACTTCAGACTGCTGGGCGCGCGCTTCCGCCTCCGCGGCTGCAGCTTGGGCCTTTTGCTCCTCCGCTTCGGCTGCCTTTGCGCGCACAACTGCTCTTGTCACACCAATGGCGATGACAGCGCCCAACAGGCCGATACTGAGTTTGGTTCCGATGTTCTTTTTCATGGTTTGCTTTGTGGTTCGGAGTTCACTGTTCAGTGGTTTGCTGAAAGGCGACTGTTTGGAACAGGCGGCCTCATGGCTGGTCTTTGAAAATGCGGTCGTAGATGCCAACGGCGAAAAACTGATGCCGGGGGTCGTCCGCGAGAGGTTCCTTCAGGCCG
>JANNVM010001227.1:0-3563 GCA_031414455.1 Verrucomicrobiota bacterium | reverse complement strand
CGATACCGACCTACAGCGCCAACGCCGCAGCCGCGATATTCGACCTCGGAGACGAGGCGATGAAGATCACCGCGGAGTTTCCCGCCGACGTGACGGTGCCCGAACCAGCGACCACCGCACCGGCAACGAAGATCGCCGCATAGCCTCCCGTGATGCAGCCGCCCGGCGAACCCCGCGCCGCGGCGGCACTTCCTCTTT
Organism: Verrucomicrobiota bacterium; assembly: GCA_031414455.1. GTDB lineage: Bacteria > Verrucomicrobiota > Verrucomicrobiia > Verrucomicrobiales > V1-33 > V1-33. Next base: position 3,365 of record JANNVM010001227.1, on the reverse strand, counting down.
CCAACTCGACTTCCTCCCAGATGAACACCGCTTCCCTTCAACAAACATTCGCCGCCGCACGTTCCGACTTTGCGAGCGTCAACGATGCCGCCGCCACGCATGGCGCAGACAGCGAGCCCGCCCGCGTCGCCGCAGTGGCCGCCATTGAATCCGCCGGCCGGCTTGCAGATGCCTGTATCTCCGCGCTCACCGACCGCATCGCCCGCACAGCAGCGGCGCGCGCCGGCATCCTTTGGGAAATCGTGTTGCCGTGGGGACCGTCGAAAACGTGGCTGCATGAAATCGGCCGGATCACGATGGACACCGCCGCGGCGCGTGCGCTCACCGAAGTAGCCAACCTGATTTCTTCTCTGCGCGTGGATGGACAGATTCCCGTCTTCAATATCGGGATGCTTCTCAGGTGCGCAGAAGAAGCCGTGACACTTATCCCCGGGCCGCTGCCCGCCCGCGAGCCGCTCGCCGCGTAATCCTTTCCCCAATTAACCTCCAAACCTACTACAACGACATGGCCACAAGAACCGCCGGCATCTCGGCAAAGCTCAACCTCAATACGAAAGACTGGTTCGCGGGCATCCGCAAAGCGGAGTCCGATTTCAAAGGATTCGCCGGCAGGATCAAGAACTCTCCCGCGCTCAATCTCAAAACTCCCGGCCTGGGCAACCTCTCCGGCCTGCGCACCGGCTACACGGAACTGAACGCGAAGGTTGGTCTCGTGCGCTCCACCGTCAACGACTTGAACCACATCCTCAACAAGCCGCTCAGCGCTAACGCAAAGTACGCGGACATAAAGGACAGGATTTCCAGTCTGACCAAGTCAGCGGAGGAAGCGTCCTCACACATGGGTTTCCTGGGCGCACTGGCGGAACGTCAGGACATGCCCCTCGCCACGCTGGCGCAGGCCAGTGAGCGCATGTTGAGCCTGGGGCATTCGGTGCGCGAGACAGAGACGTTCATGACGGAACTGGCGAACGCGATGGAGCACTTCGGCGGCAATGCGGATATGCTGCTCGATGTCGTGAGCGCGCTCGATAAGATTGATCAGAAGGGCAAGGCCTCGACGAAATCACTCATCGCCCTGACGGAATCTCTCCCGGCTCTCCGGTCAGTCATGCAGGACGCATTCGGAGCCCGCACGGCGGCAGACATGGAGAAGCTCAATCTCACGAGCCGCGAACTCATGGAAGGGATGCAGGCGGGTCTCCGCGGGCTCGATAACGCAGAGCCTTCCTGGTTTGAGCGCGGACTTGCCGGCAGTGCTCTTCACAAGGCTGGCGTCTCCAGTGATACAGACCGGCTATTCGGGGCAGACTCCGAAGACTCCCGCGCACTGCCGGAGCGCGAGGCGCACAAGGAAACCGCCGCGGAGCGCTCAGAGCGGCTCGCCGCCATCAAAGCGCGCAAGGCGGGTGAGGCGGCAGAGAAAGACATCGTGCGGAGGAAGGCTATCAATGCGCTGCTAACTGAGAAGAACGATGAGGACAGACAGCAATATGATCTTGCCATCGCCGCCGCAAATGAAGACCAGGAGGAAGTGGACCGGCTCACCGAAGCCATTCGACTGGAAAAGGAAATCACTGACATTCGCCAGAAGCACAAGACGCTCGATCAGGACCAGCTCGACGCGATGGCAAAGGCCGCGGACCTCCGCCGTCAGGACGCGAAGGCGATCCGCGAGGCGAACGCCGCCACAGCAAACACCCGCGAACGCCGCAGCCTCGACATTGCGAAAGACCGCCACATGGGACGCAACCGCAGGGCCGATAAGAAAGAAGACGCTGACGCAGTGGCGGAACTGGTAAAAGGCGGCGCGAAGCAAAAGGATGCGGAAGCACTTGTGAGGGAGCGGCGCGACTTTGCCGACGATGAAAAGCTCGGGCCCGGCCGCCGCAGGCTTCGTCAGTTGCCGAAGACGCCGGAAACGAGCGCACTGCCGGAGCGCGGAAACGTCACGCTCCCGCCTGCTGATATTCTCCCGGGGCGCGCACCGATGCCGGACACCACACCCAGGCCGCTGCCGCGGAAACCGAATGCAGCGGAGGAGGCCCGCGAGGCGGTGAGGCGCGGTGCCCGCGGCGCAGATGCCGCGACCGGCGGACAGGCTCCCGGCAGCGATGCAATCCTCAAGGAGATCAATGGCAACATGAAGGCGCTCATCAGCGCAACCCAGGACAACGCGAAGACGCCGGCACAGCGGGTGGCACCCGCCCGTTCCACCTAACGCCGATGAAGGACCACTCCCCACAGCCGGACGATCCAGACGCCGAAACCTGGCAGGACGTCGCACGCGACTATCGCCTGGAGGCAACGGTTGCCTCGATGATTGCTCTCCACCTGGAATCCCAGGCCGCGCAGTGCGACCTCAGCGCCGCCAGTATGGCCGGCCTCGCCGCCCCTGACCTGCGCGCCGTCCAGGCCCGTGCCGACCGCATCAAGGCCGCCGCCGATAAGGCTGCGCTCCCGTTCCGGGAGATCGCGGCGCGGATACTGGACCACGCCGGCGATGAACTCACCGATGAGCAGCGCGAGACAGCGCAGCGCGTCGCCGATCATCCGGCCCGCGTGTTTCGCGACCTCATTGAACCCCTCATGGATTTCCTTCGCGATGCCGCCGCGCTCCAGGAGGGCGTGGACGGATAGCAGGAACGGCTGCCGTGGGAGTGGTTACCTGCGGCAGCCAACAACTTTCGCCGGCTGTATCCGGCGGGCACCGCGAGACGAAGCCGCGGTCTGAAAAGAGAGCCGCCGGACCCGGGCCATTTCATCCCGACCGGCGGCTTTGCTTTGCACCGATGGCAAACAGAACGGCCCGGAGAGCGAAGGCCAATGACCATCCCCCAGGCCGTCCGTGCCGAACACTGTAAGCCGGCAAAGGGTAATGCCAGCAATCCTTCGGTCCGTCCGCTGCAAACGTGACGTGTTCGCGGCACCTCCCATGCACCTGCCATGGCCGTTCCGAAATCGCTCCAGGATTGCGCAGGACGGGCCGGGGCCGCTTTCCGCCGTGTCCATCTTGCCGGGAGGCGCGCAGGAGCGTGGCAGTAGCGCAGCGGCAGGCCGGCGGGGCTGCAAATCTTCCCGGCACCTTCGCGCTCAATCCGTCAATTGACGGATTGACTTCCCGGGCCGGATGATCGGGCCGCTATCACAGGGGCGTGAGCAATGCCCGCTCGGCATAACCGGCTTCCGTTCGCGACGGGGGCAGAATTATACTACGGGTATAGATGCCGGTGAAGCCCGCGCGCGCCCGTGGGCCGAAAGTGGGTCCACACCAGTGTGGCTCTATCCCCGAGAAGACCCGCAAGGAAGCCGCGGCAGCCGTTGCCATCGGCATCTCCACACTGGATCCGCGCCGTTCTACAATTGTA
>JANNVM010001226.1:0-2335 GCA_031414455.1 Verrucomicrobiota bacterium | reverse complement strand
TGCGGGTGGTGAAGGTGCTCATGGTTTTGGGTGTTTGCCGTGGACAGGGACCTGCCCCGCCCCGGCGATCAGAACACGGAAGCGTCAAGGATGGCAAGAACATCCTCCAGCACCTCCTGAGGCGCGCGCTCAATCAGCTTCAAGCCACGCGAGCGGAAGTCGAGCGACTTCACCTGTTCGCACATCACAAAGCCCGTCAGCGAAGTCCGCCCGGCGAGGGGCACATGAAACGGCACGCCACGGTTGGTATTCGTGACCGGACAGCAGATCGCCATGCCCGTGGCTTTATTGAAGGCGTCCTTGCTAACCACCAGCGCCGGGCGGCGCCCTCTTTGCTCGTGGCCGGACTGCGGATCGAAATCCAGAGCCACCAGATCGCCCTGTCGTGGAACACGGGCAGCCATTACCAAACCTCCCGTCCGCTGGTTCCCCAGTCAAACTCCGCTGACTTGTATCCCCGGGGCATGGCCGCCGCCAGGTCTTCGATACGATGCCGTCCCCGCACGCGCGACGGCGCTTTCGCAGGCCTCACGATGATCGCGTCCTTTTTCGGAGAAAGCTCCACTTCAAGGCTGGCCCCGGCCTCAAGGTGCAGTGCCGCGAGAAGCGCCTTCGGCAGGCGCACCGCCTTGCTGTTTCCCCATGCTTGCAGTGTCGTAGTCATGGCGGGAGCGTATAGCCTGCGGATATACATTGCAAGCCGTCATCCCGCCACTTTTTGGGGTCGCGAGCAGAGTCACGCGAGACGCCAGGCGCTTCCGCGAAGCCCGCATTGTCGAAGTCAAACCGGTTCCCCGTGATCGTCACCGGCTGCGGCAAATCCCGGAACACCCCGCCGCTCTCCACCGGGGACGTTGTTTCAGCGCAGTGAATTCTTGCGGGAATCCCCGTTCGCCGTTACCTCATTGCCCATGAATGCCCTCCTTGCTCAGGAAGTGAACAAACTCTCCCCCGCCGAAAAAATGTGTCTTGCGGCGGACCTTTGGGATGAAATCGCCGCTCATGCGGCTGCCCTGCCGGTGCCTGTCGAGCACCAGCGTATTCTTGATGCCCGGCTGACCGCCCACGAGGCGAATCCTGCCTCCACATTGAGTCTGGAGGAATTCCGCCGCCAGATTGCCGTCGCGCAGCCATGACGCCGCTCGCGCTCCGCTTTCGCCCGGACCTCCTCACAGACCTGCTCGAGAGCATTGCTTAATACGATATCGCCTCGCCCGGACTTGGTGCGGAATTTCAGCAGGCCTTCTTCGCAGAACTGAACCGCATCGCTTCCACGCCGCTTATCCATCGCGTGCTCTACCGGGACTTCCGCCGCGTCACGATGCCGCGCTTTCCCTATCTCATCTATTTCAAGGTCGAAGCAGACACCGCAGTCATTTTCCTCCTCATCCACTGCGCCCGCGACCCGGCTGCCGCCCGCGCACTGCTGCGCCAGCGATAGGTGCTCACCGGCTCAGTCGCATTTGAAACGGCGTGCTGCTTACCACGCCGAGGGTAATATCGGAAAGCCGATAGTTCCCCGCTTTGGCGTGGCGCAGGATTTCTCGAATCGCGGGGCCATCGAATGGCTCGACGCCGCGACCGAGCGCGAAGGTGAGGAGTTTCTCCGTCAGGGTGCGGGCAAAAATCTCCGGCCGCGCCAGCATTCCAGTCTCCAGGCCTTCCACTCCGTTGAACGTGCTGCCATCGGGCAATCCACCCGCGGCATCCACGGGCTGGCCTGCTTCAAGGGCGCGCCAGCGGCCGGTGGCGTCGTAGTGCTCCAGCGCGAAACCGGGCGGGTCCATGAATTCGTGGCAACTTGTGCAGGCCGGCTTGTCGCGGTGCGCGGCGAGGCGCTGGCGGACGGGCAGGTGTTCAGAAATCACGCCGTTATCCAGTGCGGGCACATCCGGGGGCACCGGGGGCGGCGGTGTGCCGATGAGGTTTTCGAGGATCCACTTGCCGCGAATCACCGGCGACGTGCGCGTGGCGTAAGAAGTCACCGTCAGCACGCTGGCGTGACGCAGCAGGCCGCCGCGTTCAATGTCAGGGCCGGCGGGCACTTTCCGAAAATGCGCGCCGTAAATGTGCGGGATGGCATAGTGTTTCGCGAGTCTTTCGTTCAGCCACGTGTGATCCGGTTTCAGCAGGTCGAGCACACCGCGGTCCTCGCGCATGATGTCATTAAAGAGCAGTTCGGTCTCCAGTCGCATGGCCTGGCGGAGGTTGTCGTCGAAGTCGGGAAACAGCCGCCCGTCCGGCGTGATGGAGTCGAGGTTGCGCAGGTGCAGCCATTGCGCAGCGAAGTTAGACACCAGCGACTGCGACCGGGCGTCGGCGAGCATCCGGCGGG
>JANNVM010001225.1:0-8342 GCA_031414455.1 Verrucomicrobiota bacterium | reverse complement strand
ACTCCACGGAACCCGTCATGGACGCCGCTGTCGCCCGCAAAGTCGCCTCGCTCATTGAACAGCACGGCACTAACGTCTGGTTTGAGAAGACCGACGCCGAACTCACCGCCATGCTCGGCCTGCCCACTACGTGGACCAAAGGCCGCGACACCCTGGACGTGTGGATTGACTCCGGCTGCAGCAGCATGGCGGTCACCGAATCGCACCCGGAACTGGGCAATGGCGGCATCGCCGATCTCTACATCGAAGCCACCGATCAGCACCGCGGCTGGTTCCAGAGTTCGCTCATGTGCAGCGTCATTCACCGCGGCACCGCGCCTTACAAAACCGTGATGACTCACGGCTTCGTCACCGACACCACCGGCGAGAAGATCAGCAAGAGCGGTGACAAGCCGATCAATGCTGAGCACTACTACAACAAATACGGCGCCGACCTCGTACGCTTGTGGGTCGCCAGCGTGGACTGGCAAAACGATGTGCCGTTCTCCGACAAACTCTTTGAACAGAACGGCGAAGTCTATCGCCGCTTCCGCAACACCCTGCGCATCCTGCTCGCCAATCTCGGAGACTTCTCTCCTGCCCATGCTGTCGCCAACGACGCCCTGACATTGCTCGACCGCTGGATCCTCGAAAGACTCCACGACGTCACCCGCGACTGCCTCGCCGCCTACGCCGACTATGACTTCCGCAAGGTCTTCATCACACTGAATCAGTTCTGCGCCGTGGACCTCAGTGCCTTCTACGTGGATATCACCAAAGACCGGATGTACTGCGACGCGCTCAACAGCCCGCGCCGCCGCAGCGCACAAACTGCGATGCACCGCGTGCTTGATTCGCTCTGCCGCCTGCTCGCCCCGGTCCTCGCCTTCACCGCCGACGAAGCCTGGGAATTCGCCGGCCACACTGACAGCGTCCACGAGCAGGACTTCCCTGCACCGGATGCCAACTTCGCCGCCGGTACCGCCACGACCACCATCACCGAACTCCAGCGCCTCCGCGACGTGTTGCTCCAGGAAGTGGACAAAGCCCGCAAGGAAAAGCTCATCGGCAGCAACCTCGAAGCCGCCGTCACCCTGACCGTTCCCGCCAACAGCGCCGCCGAAAAACTCCTCACCGACCGCGACACCGCCGCCGAGTTCTTCATCCTCAGCGACCTCACTGTCCTGACCGGCGACACCCTCGCTGCAGCCGTCACCCGCACCACCCACCAAAAGTGCCATCGCTGCTGGAAGCATCTGCCGGATGTCGGCACCCTCGCCGAGCATCCTTTGCTGTGTGGCCGCTGCGCGAAGGTGTTGGTGTAATTGGCGGTGCATCCATCTCACGAGCCATGCATGCGACCGGAACGAATATATGGAGAGTGCCGGTCTTCCTTCCTTACCTTCAGCCAGAACTGACAAGATCTGCACTGCTGGAGACAGAGAAGCAGATCGGGTTCAAACTCCCCGAGAATTACATTGAGCTTCTGGCTGAACAGAACGGCGGTTACATCAGATGGCGGCTTTACGGTGAAGTTCACGACACTATCCGTGGAATTGGTCCCTGCTATCCAAGTTTGGAAGCTGAAGATTGGTCCATACACGGTGACTGGCTGCCGTTTGATTTGAGTGATGGGAAGTTCCTCGTTCCATTTGATGGTGATGGCCACTGGCACCTCTGCCTCGACTACCGGCGTCACCACCATTGCCCGTCCATCACGAAAGTGGACACAGAAGGCATCAAAGAGGAAGCGATAGCCGGTTCATTCGCAGATTACCTGGAAATGCTTGAGCCTGCTGTGGAGGAAAACGAATTTGTGTTGCTTGGCGTCTCCGACATTGCGGCGGTGAAGTCGTGGCTCTGCAAGGCGCTCCGGATGGAATCATCTGTTTTGGCTCTTGGGGACACGGATTACCGACTCCTCAGAGAAAGGGAAGACTCCCCCGAATGCGTCTGGCTCAGCCCAAATCTCGTTCCCCGTGGGCACGTCCGTGCCGACGACCCACGCTACCTTGAACTGAAGGACCTACTGCCCGGCTCCGCCCGGCGTTACCCCGGACTCGCTGACACTTCGTGGGTATTGTCCGCATCCGAATGCATTGTCCCGGAGGTTTTGACGGCGCTCAAGGATGCCGGCGTTGAGTGGACGAATCTCACTCCTGAAAAGGCATTTCCTCTTTCAGGAGGGGCATGTCGAGGAGGTTTGCCGCAAGTTGCTGTAGTTTGGTGAAGATGCCCGTAGCCAAACATTGACAATCCCGGTCCGGCCCGGCACATTATCGCCATGAGCACGCTGGCCGACATCAAAGCCGCACTTCCAGGGCTGAGTCCCGCTGATCTCGCTGAACTTGACGGGACGGTGGACTTTCTGCTGCGGGTGCGTCCCCGGCGTTTTACGGGACGCGATGCGGCAAAATGGGCGTGCATCCGGGAGCGACTGGATGAGAAAGAGGCGGAAGCATTCGCGGCCGACATCGAAGCCGGCCGCAAAGAAACCAACATTCCGCCTGCCACAGTGCGATGGGAGTAGTCATCGATTCCTCCAGCCTTAGCGCCAGCGGAAATCTCATCGGGACTCACGACATGCAAATCGCAGCCATAGCCCATGCTCAGGGCCTGCCGGTTGCCACGCTCAATGCCGGGGAATTCCTCCGTGTGCCTGGCCTGAAGGTTCTGGATGCGGCGGCGTTCCGTCTCACCCGGAGATGACCCCGCACTTGCCAGCTTATCCTGCGGCTGCAAACCGTTATCGGTTCACCATGAATTCCGATGTCGAAGAACCCGTCCGCCGCAAAGTGGGCGGCAAGCATTGCGCGGCTTTCGCCGTTGCAGCGGCTGGAAATGCTCCGCCGCAATGCTCTCTTCCTCCGCAGAGGAAAGTGGGCACCGCCAGCCGATGACGGGACTCTCGTGCGGAAAGCTGTTGGACGAGTCGGTTAGCCGCACTAATCTCCCACCATGCTCACCGCCAGTCCAGCCCGCCCGCGCAAACACCAGCCGCTTCCGATGCTGGAAAACGGCTACCGTCTGACCACGGCTGAGTTTCTCCGCCGCTGGGAGGCATTGCCACAGATCAAGAAAGCTGAACTCATTGATGGAACTGTCTATATGGCTCCTCCTCTCCGCGCCGATTCACATGCCGAACCCGATGGCCTTACTCACCTGTGGCTGGGCTATTTTGCCAGTCAGTCTGCCGGCGTAAAGTTCTACTCCAACCCCACCCTGATTCTCGACGGTGACAACGCCCCTCAACCGGACTCCGTGCTGTGCTTTACGCCTGCAAACGGCGGCAGGGCGTGCGTTAACAAGAAGGGCTACCTCACAGGCGCGCCGGAATTGATTTGCGAAATCTCCTCCAGCAGCGCGGCGCTCGACATGAATGACAAACTCGACAGTTACCGGCGCTCGGGAGTCCAGGAATATATCGTCTGGCTTACAGGGGAGCGCCGCTTGTGCTGGTTCGTGCTGGAGGACGGGAAATACATTCCGCTCGTGGAACGGAACGGCATTCTAAAGAGCCGGGTTTTCCCCGGGCTCGCGCTGGATGTGGAGGCGCTGCTCTCACTGGATGGGGCGCGGGTACTGGCGGTTCAGCAGCGAAGTCTGGCGAAGCCAAAACGAAAGCGGACGAAGTAACGCCCCGGCACGCGCCACTCGTGGTCCGGTCGGGGGCATTCCGACGACCATACAGGATATCGCCGGGCTCACCCCGCCAGCACCGCGATGAGATGGCTGAGTTCGTCATCAATGTCACTCTCTGCCGGCACGGTCTGCGCAATCTCCGCTTTCACCGCAGCACGGAACCGCTGCCGAAGGCGGTGAACCGCCACCTTCACGGCACCTTCGCTCATACCGAGCGTCTCTGCTGCACCTGACAATGAAAGCGCGGCGCTCTCGCCGGTGATCCAGGGCTTCAGCACCTCAAACTGTGTACGTTTGCCGGCCTCATGCAACTCGGCCTCCACCACGTCCAGTCCGCGCGAAATAATTGTCAGAGCCCATTGCCGGTCGAAGGCGCGCTCACTGACAGGCGAATCCGGCGCAGCCACGTTGAGGCCGCTCGCTGTTTCCTCAAGGGACACCGTGGCCACTCCCCCGCCCCGTTTTGCCGCAGCATGGCGATCCCGAAAGTCCGCCAGAAAATGTTTCACCGCCCCCAGGACGTAACTCCGAAACCGCCCCCGCTCAGGATCCGCTCCGCCCAGCGAACCGCCCGACAGCACCCGTTCGAAGAATCCATGCGCCAGTTCCCGCGCCGCGTCGTCGTCGCGTCCTTCGCTGCGCAGAAACGTCACTACCGGCTCATAATAGGCCTCACACAATTCACTCAACGCCGCCTTTGCCGCCGTGTCACCGCCCCGCGCCTGGACGACGAGCGTCCAGCGTGTGGCGGCAAAGTTTTCATTTCCTGGCATGTCCGCAGTGAACGCCGGATCTCCGGATGCAAAAGTCGAAACTCCGGGATCCCCCGGATTCCCCCGTAGCGTTAGGGCTGCGTCTCCTTCGCCGGCGCTTCCGCTTCACGCTTCTCAGCCTCGCCCGGGGCACCGCAGAGAAACTCCGCAAACACCGGAGCGAACTTCCCGGAAGAACTGCTGACGGCATGCACGCCGGCCTGCAGCGACTCCTTCGCCCAGGATTTCGATGTCAACTCCTTGGCCTCACCCCACGACCACTCCCTGCCATCGTGGCTCATACCGCCGCGCATGGTTTCACCGCGGCGCTCAAGGCGCAGCCAGACCGGCTTTGCGGGATCGAGCGGAAACTTTTCGTTGGAGCCAAACCTTTGCAACTCCCCGTCCACTCGAATCTCGAAGTTGATGTAGTTCCGGAGTTCCCCAAACAGCATGGTGGCGCGCTCCATACGAATGTAGTTTGCGGCGTCAGCAATGACCACGAGCCCTGCACCCTGATAAGGCACACGGCTGCCCGTCCCGTGTTCCTTCCCTGGCTCGAAGGTGCCGTCCACCTTCACCTGAAGGTCAAAGTCTCCATCCAGCGTTTGCAGCACACGCGGCGCGTCCATGTTCGAAAGTTCCGCACAGAGATTATGAGCCTTTGGGCACTCCGCGGGCACGGTGATCACGAGTTTTCCCTGGTCCGCCTCGAATGTGCAGTCACCAGCGGGGTCAGTCACGTCGCCCCATTCCTTGATGATTCGCGGTGATTTCGCCTTTCCCTCGTCAGGAGCCGGAGTCGCATCCGGTTTCGCGGCGGCCTCCTGCGCCGGCGACCGGTCAGGCAGAGTAAGCAGGGCCGCAGGAAGGGCGAGCCCAGCGAGCAGTGTGAGCGTTTTCGTGGCGCGGGGTTGAGGCATAATCGTTAGCCGCCGTTGAGAATTTCTGCAAGCCGCCTGTCATTCGCCGCGGGATGCTCCGGCTTGGATTTGATCCGGGTGATGACCGGGTAGAGCTGATAAACATCAATCTCAAACTCAGCACTGAGGTGCTTTAGCGGTTCATAGAGGCCTGATCCGCAGCCCCAGTTCTGCATCGCCAGGATGAGTTTTGGCCGCGGGAGGCCAGTCCCGGACGGCGCACGCCATTCCTTGTAAAATTTCCTGAGAGCGGCCACAATCTGATCGTCGGCGAACGATCCTTTCACTCCGGCGATCTCATTTGGCGGCTTGGTGTCGTGGCGGGCAAATACCATTAGCGCATCCGACAGTGACATGTTGGAATCCTTCTGGTTTTTGCAGAGAATCGTGAGGTGTGGGAGTGACCGCGGATCAGCGATGCCGCCCGAATCGCGCGGCGTGGCGGGCAGTGGCTCTCCGGGCGCGCACGCACCTGCGAGCGCTGCTCCAAGAAGGGAAATTAAAAGCGTTCGATTCATCTTCACGGGAGTTCGTCGCTCATTTCAAAGGCGGCAGTTTTCCAGGAACGTCTTTTTTGTCATCCACGATGTCAGCCATATCGAAGATCTTGAGTTCTTCAGGGAGGTCGCTCTTCCCGTCCTCTTTTGGTTTCTCCACAAGCTTGGGAGTCGCGGCATGCTTCACGGGTTTGACCGGTTTAACGGGCTCGGCAATGGGTGCCGACAGGGCAGCAACCAGGGGCTTTTGCTCGTCCTTGTCTTCCTCCAGAGCTGATTTCTCGGCGTTGTTTTCCGGCCATTCGCAGCGGGGGACCGTGCCGCTTTTCCATTCGGCGATTTGAACGCCATGACGGTAGCAGCGCACCCAGACGCCGCGCATCCGGTCCCGTTCGGAGATGCCGGAGTAAGTGTTGGCCGCCTTCATCTTCTGCACGGCGTGAGCACGGGTGGTGAACTTGTGCGAGGCATTGTAGTTCATTGGCGGGAGTTCGACATTGCCCGACTTGAAGAGGAGCTTTCGCGAGCTCAGGACCGAGGCATAGCCGCCCGTTTCGCTAACATCCACGCAGTCCACCAGAAAGACCCGGTAGCAGAGTCGCACGCCTTCGACGGGGTTCTGGCACCGGTTGGAAACACTCAAATCGTAGGCGCGCTGAGACTCTTCCGCGGTGCCGTAGGCATAGGCGTTGTTCGGACGACCCAGCCCGGGGACTTTCTCCACGGTTTTCTCCGTTTCCCTAATGTCGAACCGGTAGTCGAGCGCCGCGGGCTCGGCGGCGATCCACCGGCAAATATAAGTGACATCGTCGCGGCTGAAGTTTTTCAGTGGCACCGTCGCCTCCTTGCCGTCTGCGCCGCGGATAACCACATTGGGGCCGCGGGCTTTGAGGAGTTCCGCTTTGATCACACGTCCTTTGACGTCATGGAACTCGCGGACTTCCGCGCGCAGGGGAGCGGAACCCGCCAGAACGGCGGCAACCGAGAGAACGAGGAGATCGGTTTTCATGAGTTTGATATAAGACAGCCGGATGACGTCTTTCGTATACTGCGTGTTTGCGATCATTTCCTCCGGGCATTTGTAAGTTTGTTGTAAAGAGAGCCGCTGACAATACACATTGAATCCCTGAACACGGAAGGCTACGGGCAGCGCATGAGCGAGTCCAACCCGCAGCCCCCACCGTGCCCCGCATTCCGTGAGGCGCTGCGTTACTGGCTGCGTCTGGGCTGCATCAGCTTTGGCGGACCGGCCGGACAGATCGCGATCATGCACAAGGAACTGGTGGAAAAGCGGCGCTGGATCAGTGAGGGGCATTTCCTGCATGCGCTGAACTTCTGCATGCTGCTGCCGGGTCCGGAGGCGCAGCAACTGGCGACCTACCTCGGCTGGCGACTGCACGGCTGGCGCGGCGGCGTGGCGGCGGGCACCCTGTTTGTGCTGCCATCCATGTTCATCCTCTTTGCCCTGAGCTGGCTCTACATGGAGCACGGCCAGTTGCCGTGGCTGGCGGCGATTTTCTACGGACTGCTCGCAGCCGTTATCGCCGTGGTGGCGGAGGCGGTGCTGAGGATAGGGAAGAAGGCGCTGAAGTCTCCGGCGCTGTGGACGCTGGCGGCGGCTTCGTTTGTGGCGATCTACTTTTTCCAGGTGTCGTTCGTCCTCATCATTTTCGCGGCGGCGGTGACCGGATGGTTCGGCAGTCAGTGGCTTCCGAAGCAGTTCCCCGCGGGCAAAGGGCACGGCACCGACACGTCAAAGGAGGATGCCGGGTTCGTGACGCTGCCCCTATCGCCAGTGGCGTCGTGGAGGCGGTCTGCGGGGATTATGGCCGTGTGTCTGACATTGTGGTGGGGGCCAATCCTCGCGCTCGGCGCCTGGCTGGGCTGGGCGAGCACCGGATTCAAGCAGGGCGTGTTTTTCAGTCAGGCGGCACTGGTCACCTTTGGCGGCGCGTATGCCGTGCTGCCCTATGTGGCGCAGCAGGCGGTGGAGAAATTCGGCTGGCTCACCCACCCACAGATGATGAACGGCCTCGCGCTCGCGGAGACGACTCCCGGCCCGCTCATCATGGTGCTGCAATTCGTCGGGTTCGTCGGCGGCTGGCAGTCGCACCCCGAAGGCATGAGCAACCTGACCGGAGCGACCATCGGTGCGCTCATCACAACCTGGGCGACGTTCGTCCCGTGCTTTCTGTTCGTGTTTCTCGGCGCGCCACACGTGGAGAAACTGCGCACTCAGCCGCGACTGGGCGCAGCACTCACCGCCGTCACGGCCGCAGTGGTCGGAGTCATTCTGAATCTCGGGGTAAGATTCTCCATCCATGCCCTGTGGCCCGCGGGACAGTTTGACTGGTTCATTGCCGTCCTCGTCCTCGTGGCGTTCGTGGCGATGCAATGGTTTAAGGCCCGCCTGATTCCCACCATCGCCGCATGCGCCGTTCTGGGTCTGGCGTGGAAGCTGGCATTGGGGGCCGCTTAATGACACCTCAGTTCTGCGCCGTCCCCCAGCGGTGGTGGAGGAACTTTTCCCACGGAGAGAAGAGGACCTT
>JANNVM010001224.1:0-1545 GCA_031414455.1 Verrucomicrobiota bacterium | reverse complement strand
TGTCCATGCGCCAGCCGTACCAGCGCGAAAACGCCGCGCGCTTCACGATCAACTCCAGCATCGCGCGCCCGGCGGGATTTTGATAGGCAAACCGGAGCGGCGCTTCGCCATAGATTTGCTCCTGCTCCAGCCTGCCGGTGGTGCGGTTGAAAAAAGTGATCGGATCGTCGGCCATGTCAGTGCATGACAAACCACAGCCCGGGCGTCCCGCAAGACGGCTCTCACTCCATCAGCCTCCCGGGGCCATCATCACCATTGCGGGTGTGGTTTCCGGGGAATAGTCATGGCAAATGATCACTGAGGAGCCCGCAAAACCTGAATTTCCCCAGGCAGTCCGCTGCTCCAGCAGGGGACTGATACGCCCGCCGTGGATGCTGCCGGGAATTTGCCTTCTCGTGCTCCCCGGACCCTGTTTCGGGCAGGACATCGAACCCCGCCGCTGGAGTCACATGCCCATCGGAAGTCAAACCATCGGTGCCGGTTATGCGGAAACCACCGGCGACATCTTCCTCAATCCCGTCCTGCGGATCGAGGACGGTGAATTCGAACTCGGAACCACTGCCGTGAAGTACATCCGGTCGTGTGAACTGTGCGGCAAGTCCGCCCGCGTGGATCTTCTCCAGACGTGGCAAAGCGGATCCTGGAGTGGCCTGCTGGACGGCGTTCCCGCCAGCACTGAACGGGATGGCTGGTCGGACACGACTGTTCGCCTCGCCGTGAATTTGCTGGGGGCGCCGCCGCTCGCAGGAAAAGAATTTGCCGCCTACCGGGCCAGGGCTGGCGGTCGCGAAACCATTGTCGGTGCCGGCCTCGCGGTAGTGCTTCCCACGGGCGAATACATTGAGGACAAACTGATCAACCTCGGCAGCAACCGTTTCACGTTCAGGCCCCAGTTCGGGATGGTCCACAACCACGACAAATGGTCCATGGAACTCACCGCCTCGACTTCATTTTACACTGACAACGATTCGTTCTTCAACGGCCGGGAGCTTGAGGAGGATCCGCTCCACTTTCTCCAGGGCCATGTCGTTTACAGCTTCCGTCCCGGGCTGTGGGTCGCGGCCAGCGCCGGCTACGGCTGTGGCGGGGAATCCACCATTGACGGCGTGCCTTCCGATGACCGTCAGGAATTCGTGGGATGGGGGCTCTCTCTGGGCGTTCCCCTGAGCCGCAGCGCCGGCCTCAAATTCGGCTACATCGGCACCCGCACCCTGGCAGATACGGGTTCCGATAACGATACCATTACCGCCGCCGTCGCGCTGATGTGGTGAGCCCGGTCGCATGGATCGTAGCGCGGCCATGCCCTTAGGCTGGCCGTGTTGGCTTTGGTCGGGCAGTGCTCAGGCGAGGGCGAACACGGGCAGGCTCAGACATCCTGACATCTGCCTGACGTCCATGCGGTGTTCAGGAAACGGGATGAGCCGCAGGCTCCAGGCGGCGGAGCCGCTTTGGACTGCGGCGACTTGTCTCCGCTTTAGTGTCAGGGGACTTGTCCCGGGGGTGCGCGTGAGGCGCGGAAGAGAGAGCGCCCCATCAGGAAACGCC
>JANNVM010001223.1:0-2223 GCA_031414455.1 Verrucomicrobiota bacterium | reverse complement strand
ATCCCGATCCGCCGGTCCCGCGAAAGAGATAAACCTCTGCGGGCACTCACCAACTGGAGAGCCGGATGCGGGAAATCTGCACGTCCGGTTCGGAGGGAGGGGTGGCGCAATCCAATGCGCCATCCCTACCTCTATCAGTGGTCGCTGCTGCCGGACCGGATTCACTCGGTGGAGCATTCCAAGCTGGCGGGATTACAGGTAGCGGATGCGGTGGCGTCGGGGTTTCACTTTGCCGTGAAGGTGAACCGCTACGGGGAGACTGAGACCAGCTATCTGTCGCACCTAAAGTAGATTGCGTTCGGCGGCGCACGCTCCACCAGTGGAGGCCGCGCCTGACTGCGGAATATCTATGAGAACCCTCCCCCTGTTCGCCGCTTTCACCATTCTACTCACCGTGCTTTTGCCGGCAGCCGGCGACCCGAAGCCCGTCAAGGTCTTCATTTTCGCGGGACAGTCGAACATGGTTGGTTCAGATGCCCGCGCCGGGCGGATTGATGACTTCCCGATGTTCAAGGGGGCGGGCGCGCCGCAGAGCGACATTCTGTTCGTGACCCTTCCGAATCAGGATGAGGCTGCGGCAGGCTGGGGACCGCTGAAGCCCGGCGATTCGTTCGGACCAGAACTTACCTTCGCCCGGATGCTCAAAGCGCAGGACGATTCCCCGATCGCGATTATCAAGTCGGCGATCGGCGGCACGACGGTGGCGTACGACTGGAATCCGGAGGCACCTGACAAGGGACAGAAACTCTACCCGCGGACGATCAAACTCATTGAGGAGTCACTCAAGGAACTGGAGAAGCGCGGCCTGCCGTATCGCCTTGAAGGCGTGATGTGGCACCAGGGTGAGAACGACATGCTGGATCCCAATCTGAATGCAAACTACGCAGCGGGACTGACCCGGCTCATCGGCCGGATGCGGAAAGATCTCAACGCGCCGGAATTGAAATGGTATGTCGGCGAAGTCAGCGAGAAAGGAATCTGGGGCATGGATAACCGGCACAACCTCGCCATTCTCCGGCAGCAGCAGGACGAAGTATTGAAGGCGGACCCGTTGCTTCGCTGGGTGCCGACCTCCCACCTCGCGTTCGAGGTCATGGGCAACGGTCAGCCGCACTATCATTTCGGAACTCAGGGACAACTGCAAATGGGCGAGGCGTTTGCCGCGGCCTATCTCGCGGCTGTCGGGAAGCCCCTGGCCGTTAAAGAACCCGGTTTCAAGGATGGACTGCCTCTGACAAAAAAATCGCCCGTCCGGCTCTTCGTGCTGGCGGGTCAGCGCAATATGGAGGGAGAGGATTCCTTCGTTTCGGAGATCCCTCAGCAGCCTGGATTCGAGTCTCTCGCCAAAGCGCAGGACGGGATCATTTACCGTTATTCCCTTGGCGGTGGCGTCAAAGTCTCGCGGGCATGGGAACCTCTTGGTCCCGTGGAATGCCTGGGCAACTTCGGGCCGGAATTGAGCTTTGGAGAAAGTCTCCAAAAATCGCCGGCCGGAAAGGATGGCATCGCCATTGTTAAATTCACCCACAGCGGTGCGCAGGGACCGGACTGGCTTCCGAAAGGCTCGCCGGAAGCCCGCCGCAATCTCTACGCCGGATTCATCGCGTTCATCCGCGGGGCGATGGATGATCTGGCCCGGCAGGGATATGACTGCACGCTCGAAGGAGTCTTCTGGCACACGGGAGAGAACGATACCTGGTTCGGCCCTTACCAGCGGAATTACGCCGTCTGGATGAAGGAACTGATAGGCCAGGTGCGCCTTGATCTCAATGTCCCCGCGCTTCCGTGGTTCATCTCTGAGCAGCACGCCGGCGCGATCTGGGGAAACATGGATGCCGTTAACGGCGACCTCAATACGATGGCAAAGTCAGGGCGGCAGATTTACATGATCAAGACATCAAACCTGCCTCATGCGCGGCTCCATTTTGGAACGAAGGGGACGCTGCTGTTGGGGCAGAAATACGCCAATGCCTGGTTGAAGGCGAGGTAGTCGCGTCGTCCCCGCCGGGAACAGCGCCCGGGGAACCAGGGGATCCGTTTGCTTACGCGAGGATGCCCTTCACGAGCTTGCCGTGCACGTCGGTCAGCCGGAAGTCGCGGCCCTGAAATTTGAACGTGAGCTTTTCGTGGTCAATGCCGAGGCAGTGGAGGACGGTGGCGTTCAGGTCGTGGACATGCACGGGGTCACTCGCGATGTTATAACAGAAGTCGTCGGTTTCACCG
>JANNVM010001222.1:0-2962 GCA_031414455.1 Verrucomicrobiota bacterium | reverse complement strand
CACGCTCCGGGCGGGGCTCAGACCCTGCCGATCCTCATGTACCACAGCATTTCGGATGATCCGGAGCCGGGAATTTCTCCCTACTATCGCACGGTCACCAGTCCCCGCCGTTTCTCTGAGCAAATGCATTTCCTGCGCGATCAAGGCTGGCGCGGGGTGACCCTTCAGGAGGGGCTCGATTCTCTGCATGACGGCCGGCCCGCCCGGCACTCTCCGCACCCCGTGGTCATCACTTTCGACGACGGCTTTCGCGACTTTTACACGGCGGCGTTCCCGGTCCTGAAGGAACTGGGCTTCACCGCCACCATGTATCTCCCCACGGCGTTTGTCGGAGATGAATCCCGGCGCTTCAGGGATCGCGAGTGCCTTACCTGGGCCGAGATCGCCGAAACGGCGAAGGCCGGCATCGAATACGGATCGCATACGGTCAATCATCCCAAACTCGTGGACCTCTCCCCGGCCGCCATCGCCTCCGAACTGCGCGACTCCAAATCGGCGATCGAACAGCGTCTGGGCGCTCCGGTTCCTGCGTTCGCCTATCCCTTTGCTTTCCCTCAGGCTGACAAAGCGTTTGCCGCCCGTTTTTGCACGATGGTTGTGGAGGCCGGCTATCAATCCTGTGTCACCACCGAAATCGGCCGCGCCGCACCCGGCAGCGATCCCTTCAGACTCAAGCGGCTCCCGGTCAACGACGACGACGATACCGGCCTGCTCCTGGCCAAGCTCTCCGGAGCCTACGACTGGCTCGCCCGCCCCCAGCGTCTTGCCAAGCGCTTCAAACGCCTCCTCAAACGCTGATGCCCCCGCGTTACGTCGTCATCACTCCCGCCCGGAATGAGCAGGAGAACATCGGTCATACGATCCAGTCAATGGCGGCGCAGACCGTCCGCCCGGCCTGCTGGGTCATCGTCAATGACGGATCCACCGACCGCACGGCGCAGATCATTGATGCGGCGGCGGCGGAGCATTCATGGATCCGGGCCGTTCACCGCAGTGACCGCGGCTTTCGTAAGCAGGGCGGGGGCGTGATCGAAACCTTTTACGAAGGATACGAGCGGCTTGGCGACGTCCCGTGGGACTATCTGGTTAAGTTCGATGCCGATCTGTCGTTTGATGAAGACTACTTTCAGCGTTGCCTGGTCAAATTCCAGGCGGACGCGGCCCTTGGCATCGGCGGCGGCCTCATCTGTCAGGAAGTGAACGGGGCCCTCGCCTGTGAGTCGCCAGGGGATCCCGCCTTCCACGTCCGGGGAGCCACCAAATTCTATCGTCGCGCCTGCTGGGAAGCTATTGGCGGACTGATCCGGGCACCCGGCTGGGACACGGTGGATGAACTCAAGGCCAACATGCTGGGCTGGAAGACGCGATCATTCCCGGACGTCCCCCTCCGCCATCACCGGTTCACCGGCACCGCCGACGGCACATGGAAGAACGCCGTAAAGTTCGGGCTCTCCAACTATATCACCCGCTATCATCCGCTCTTTATGGCGGCCAAATGCCTCAAGCGCACCGTGGAGCGGCCCTACCTCATCGGCGCGGCCGCTCAGGCTTGGGGCTATCTGAAAGGATTGCTCACAAGGGCCGAGCGGGTCGCCGGCGACGATTACGTTCGGTATGTTCACACGCAGCAAATGAACCGGCTCTTCGGCCGGCCCAGTCTTTGGGATCAAACCATCGGCTCCGTCGCCCGCGTCTGACTTCCGCAAAGTAGTTTTGGACTTTAGTCCGAACTGGCTCAGAGATCCTGACCTGCCGGGAGGCGAGTTGCGACGTTCGGGAAATGGAATGAACTGACCGCCTGAAGGCGGGACTCCAACGGGCCCGGCTTGCTGCGGTGCGGCAGCGTTGGAGTCCCGCCTTCAGGCGGTTTATCTCCTTTTCCGGCAAGTCAGGATGTCTGAGGCAGCAGATTCGGAAATCGTGGGCGTCGGCCACGGGCTGAAGCCCTGAACTACTTTCTTCCGTGCAAAAATCCGCTGCCCGCTCTGTCTCCCATGGGTGATTTTCTTCTCGATCTGCGCCCCCTGCCTCTCCGGAGCGAAGGAAAGGTCAGGGACGCGATGCACTTCCGGCCCTCTCAATCGTTCATTGAGATCCCCCGCGACGCATTCCGCTTAAGTCTGACCCTTTCGGGGGATGCCGGGCTCTGGGCTCCCTTTTGGAGCGCCAACGGATCGCTCTTCGCCGTGGCCGGCATGGCCGCCCTTGAGGACGCCGATTGGGAGCGGGCGGGGTCAGTTCCCGGGGAAGGTGGTCTCGCCGCAAAGGCGATCTCCCTGATCTACGAAAAGGGCGGGCTCAAAGCCGTCGAGAAGATCAGCGGCAACTGCGTGCTGCTCGTGTTCGACGCCGCGGCCGGAGTTCTGCATCTCGTCGCCGATGCCGCCGGTGCGTTTCCCGTATTCGAATGTGAGACCGCCGCCGGCCGGCTCTTTGGATCCCACCCCGATGTCCTCGCTCTCGCCGCCGGGGAGCAGGATCGCCGCGATGAGGTCTCCCTCGCCGAGTTCGTTATCGGCAGCACCGTCACCCCGCCTTTTTCGTTTTACGAACGGGTCCGCGCGATGGAGCACGGCACATCCGTCTCCCTTGAACCCGGATCAGGGACGCTCCGCCGCCACCGTCACTTTGAGTTCGAGTTCCGCGGCCACCCAGGAGACACCGAGGACGATCTCGCGGTCGAACTCGCCGCGGCGCTGCGGGATGCCATTCGCCGCCGCACCCATCCGCGATTCGGGCTCCCGGTGATCGCTCTCAGCGGCGGCGCGGATTCCCGCATGCTCCTCGCCTGCATGGACGATCCCTCCCGGGCTCTCGCCTTCACATGCTACGACCAGCCGAACCGCGAACTCAAAACCGCAGAGCGCATTGCCGCCGCGGTTGGCGTCCCGTTCCTTCCCCTCCAGCGCGGCGCCGATTATTACGCCGAGAATGCCGAAGAGGGCGTCCGGGTCTCGGGCGG
>JANNVM010001221.1:0-2024 GCA_031414455.1 Verrucomicrobiota bacterium | reverse complement strand
AGATTGACGCCTTCCTCGCCGCGCGTCTTTCGGCGGACGGCCTGACATTTTCCACGGAAGCCCTGCGCGCTGTCCTCCTGCGCCGGGCGGCCTTCGATCTCACAGGACTGCCGCCGTCGCCGGAGGAGTTGGCGGCCTTCGAGAAAGCTGCGGCCCCGGATGCTTTCGAAAGGGAAGTGGACCGCCTCCTGGCCTCTCCGGCCTATGGAGAAAAATGGGCGCGGCACTGGCTCGACATCGCCCGCTACGGCGAGAGTGACGGCTTCGAGTTCGACAAGCCGCGCGCCGGGGCATGGCGCTATCGCGACTGGGTGATCCGTGCGCTGAACCAGGATCTTTCCTATCGCGACTTCGCGTTGCACCAGATCGCCGGTGACATCATCGCGCCGGACAATCCGGATGCCGTCACCGCCGCCGCTTTTCTTGTCTGTGGCCCCTACGACGATACCAACAAAGTCACCGCCAGTGAGAACCTGCGCAAAGTCATGCGTCAGGATGAACTCGAAGACATCGTCGGCACCACGGGGCAGGTGTTTCTTGGACTTACCCTGCACTGCGCGCGGTGTCACGATCACAAGTTCGATCCCGTCAGTACCCGGGAATACTATCAACTGGCGTCCTGCTTCGCCGGCGTCGGCCGCGGGCAGCGTGCCCTCCCCGGCGGAGGCGGCGAAGCCTTCACCGTGATGCCCAAAGAAGCCCCCGTGGTTCACACCCTCGACCGCGGCAGTCCGCTCAAGCCGCTCGAATCCGTGCGCCCCGGCGGCATTGCCGCGCTCGCCGGAGTGCCCGCGGATTTTCGGCTTCCTGACAATGCCCCTGAAGCGGATCGCCGCCACGCTCTCGCGCAGTGGGTCACACATCCTGACAATTCGCTCTTCGCCCGCACAGTCGCGAACCGTGTGTGGTTCTGGCACTTTGGCCGCGGCCTCGTCAGCACCCCCAGCGATCTCGGAAAGAACGGCGGCCATCCGTCGCATCCGGAGTTGCTCGACTGGCTCGCGGGATGGTTCCGTGACAACGGCTGGTCGCTGAAGAAACTCCACCGTCTCATCCTCACCTCCGCGGCATGGCGGCAATCCTCCGCCGGCACCGCGCCCGCCATGAGTTATGCCCGGATGGAGCGCCGCCGCCTCACCGCCGAGGAACTGCGCGACGCCGTTCTGTCCGCTGCCGGCGTGCTTAACTCCGCCACTGGCGGTCCGCCGTTCCAGGACTTCCGCATTGAGAACAAAGCCAACACCATGCACTATCACCCCGAGGACCGTGACTCCCCGGAGGTCAATCGCCGCTCCATCTATCGCATGTGGGCCCGCGGCGGGGCCCAGCCGCTGCTCAATGCCTTTGACTGTCCTGACACTTCTGTCAGCACTCCGGCCCGGTCCTCGACAACCACGCCGCTGAACGCCCTGACACTGCTCAACAGCCCGTTCACGTTCACCATGTCCGCCCACCTCGCGGCGAGGCTTGAAAGGGAGGCCGCCAACGACCCCTCCCGGCAAATTGACCGGCTGTTTCTCCTGATCACCGGCCACGGCCCCGCCGCCGACGAACGCAACGCCTGCCTCGCTCTGGCCGTGAAACACGGAATGCCCGCCGTCTGCCGCGTCGCGCTGAATTCGAATGTGTTCCTCACCATTGAGTGATCCTGCCTCCTGGCCGGGATGGCGTGCGTGCCCATTCGGCGCTTTTTGATCCATCGCCCCTCGTGGCGCGGAAGTCGCGGAGTATCCACGAGGTGTGCAGGGATGGGGAACCGCGCAGGGGAATGCGTTGCGCAGCGCAACGCAAACTGCCCGTTACAGGTCATTTCGACGCGACGGGAAGTGAGTTCCCGCTTTGGCCGCATTGAGGACCCTCCGGCTGGAGTCGGATGGGATGCATCCGCTCCCCGGAGAAAAGCGTTCTTTATCTTGCGTGAACCCCCTTTGTCCTTGCCGGAAACCCTTCTGCGCCGTCAACTCCCCCACCCTTTGCCGTCACCCGATGTTTCTTGCCCGATTCCTGCTCCCGGTAGTTGCGCT
>JANNVM010001220.1:0-10157 GCA_031414455.1 Verrucomicrobiota bacterium | reverse complement strand
GTCCGTGCTCCCCGCGCCCGCGGCGAGCGTGCTGGTGTGCGCATCGGCCACCGTCGCGTCCACTGTAGAGAAATTCCCCGCGACACCGCCCACCGGCGACGTCGGCTGGATCGTCGTCGCGGAGAATGTCAGCGCCGACGGAGCCTGCGCCGCCTGCATGGTGAGCGTGAGCGTTTCATCGTAGGTTAGCAGCGTGCTGTCCGTGGCCCGCACGCGCACCTGATACGTCGCCGCCGCGAGCGCCGCCGCCGCACGAAGTTGCGTGCCGGCGATGGTGAAGCCCGCGTTGTCCGGAAAGCCCGCCGTATTCGTCAGTGAGAACGCGGGCAAGTCGCCCGCATTCGGGTCCGTCGCCGTCAGAGTGCCGATGACCACACCGCTGCCCGAGCCGGGCGCGATGAGCGCATTGCTGAGCGCGATGTCCGTCGGCGGCTGCGGCGCCGGCGGCGTCAGTTTGCGGAGCACGTAACCACTGAGGCCCGGGTCCACACCATTCACCGTGCCCGGCAGGACGCGGATCGTCTGCGTCGCGCCGCTCGCCGTGAACGTCCCGATCACCGACCCCACGCCGCTGCGCGAGAAGTCGGCGCTCACGGACTCCACGGCTTCACCATCGCCGCCGCGCTGATTGCGCGCGGAGCAGCACGACCTCGTATCGCCCGCGCCGATAAGTTGAATCTGGTAATTCGCCCCCCCCGTCAGCCCCGTGAGACTGAAACTCCACGCCGCGCCGGTCCACACGTGACTGTTGAGCACCGTATTCAAATTCACATCTCCCGTGTCCCCGCCATCGCCGGTGAAATAGGTATCCGTCCCTGTGCCGCCCGGACCCAGATTCACCGGTTGAAACGGGATCGCCTCCGCTCCCGCCGTCACCACCGGAGCAACCGCATCCGCCGTCGCATTCACTGCGCCGACCAGCGTTCCCGCCGTGCTGATGCCGGAGACATTCGTGAGGTTGAATGGTGCCTGCCAAGTCACAGGCGCCGCAGAAAGCGCCGATGGAATGAGCAGAGCAGCGGTAAGGATAGCGCAGATCGGGGAGTGCATGGCGATGCTGATACCAGAAGCCCGGCGGGGCGGAAGCTGATTCTTTCGCCCCGAAGTCTCCGGTGTGCTTTATTAAAATTTCAGAAAAAAGATTTGCCCCGAACCCCCGACATTGCTATCAGAGCGAACGGGATTTCCTGCCTCCGGCCCGGGCCCGTTTCTGAGATCGCTTACCCTTACAGCACATGAAAAAAATCGGACTCTTTCTCGCCCTCGCCGCTCCGGCGCTTCAGGCCGCAGTCATCACATGGGGAACCGCCACCGTCGCCGGCACCAGTGACGTGAGCCTCAGCGGCACGCTCATCGGCGCGCTCAATGTCGGCGGCCAAAATACGACGCAGACCGTCAACGGCGTCACCTTCGGAGCCGACCCCGGAGGAGTGGGCGCAATCCCTCTCGGCTCGGCCACGGCGACGTTTGACTACGACAACTCCATCAACGCCGACTTCTGGGCCAGCCCTGATCCCGGCGGCGATGCTGCTTACAATGCCGCGCTGGATTCCGGCCGCTGGAGCGACGGCGGCTCGCGCACCGGCACCATCACTCTCGGCGGGTTGAGCAATGGCACGCTATACCAAATCCAACTCTGGATCGCCGACTCCCGCGGCTGCTGTAACCTCCGCGAGCACACGGTGGACGGAGTTTCCTCCTTCAACACGGTTGGCAATATCATCACCGGCACCTTCACCGCGGATGCCACTTCCCAGCTCATCACCATCATCGGCGTCGGCGTTGGCAATGGCGGGCAGGACCAAGGCCCGCAGACGAACATGCTGCAACTGCGCAGCCTGATCCCGGAACCCTCTGCGATCCTTATGCTCAGTGCCCTCGGCAGTCTGGCTTTGGCCCGCCGCAGACGCGCTTGATCCGGCTGGCAAACACTTCCGAGGCTCCGGACCGGCAAGGGTCTGGAGCCTTTTTTGTGATGACAACAAGCGCTTTGCTCCTGGTTCTCCTGCTGCCGCCCACAGTTCTGGCGGAGGCTCCACCATCCACGCCACTTGTGGTTCCAGCGGGAAAGACCACCGGCAAGCTCTTCACCGGGCGCCCCGCCGCGGAGACCGGCATTGATTTCAGCCATCGCTGGGCACCGCCCGCGGGATTTGAGACGGCCATAGACACGGAAGCCGCCGGCGGCGGCGTGGCCACCGGCGACTGCGATGGCGACGGTTTGCCCGACCTCCTGCTCACACGTCCCGCAGGCGGCGTGCAGCTCTACCGGAACCTCGGCGGCTTCCGCTTTGAGAATGCCACGGAAAAATCCGGCCTCGCCGCGGACAAAGCCTGGGCCACCGGCGCGAGCTTCGCCGACGTGGACAATGACGGCGACCTCGACCTCTACCTCTGCGGCTTCGGCTGCGCGAACCGCCTCCATCGCAACGACGGCAAAGGCCGCTTCACAGAAATGGCCGCAGCCTGTGGCGTGGCCTTCAACGGCGCGAGCGTCATGGCTTCCTTCGCTGACTGCGACAACGACGGCGATCTCGATTTCTACCTCGTGACCATTCGCACGCTCGCCGCGCCAGGCGATCCGAAAACCGAGGGCGATCTCCGCAGCAGCATCACACGCGATGAACGCGGCGAGCCCGTCCTGCCGCTGGAGTGGCGCGAGAAATGGGGCCTGCTCAAACGCGCCGAGGGCAAGTATGAGCCGATCAAAACCGGCCAGGTGGATCATCTCTTTCGCAACGATGGCCCCGGTGCGGACGGCGCAGTAAAGTTCACCGACATCACGACCGCCGCGGGCGTGAGCGACTACGCGCAGGGCCTCTCCGCCACGTGGTGGGACTACGACGGCGACGGCTGGCTCGATCTCTACGTCGCCAATGACTTCTGGGGCGCGGATCGTCTCTGGCACAACGAGCGCGACGGCACCTTCAAAGACATGGCGCCCGCGCTGCTGCCCCACACGCCGTGGTTCAGCATGGGCACCGACGCCGCCGACATCAACAACGACGGCCTCCTCGATTTCATGGCCTCCGACATGGCTGGCTCGGATCACTACAAAGACAAGATGGGCATGGGCGACATGGAATCGAAGGGCTGGTTCCTCGAACTGCCCGTACCGCGCCAGTATATGCGCAACGCCGTCTATCTGAACAGCGGCGCGGGGCCGTTCATGGAATGCGCCCACCTGCTGCGCGTCGCCGGCACGGACTGGACGTGGTCGGTGAAGTTCGCCGATCTCGACTGCGATGGCTGGCAGGATTTGCTCGTCACCAACGGCATGACCGGCGACTTTCTGAACAGCGATCTCGTTGCCGCGGCCATCGCTGCGGGAAAGAAGATCGAGAAAGCGCCGCCCAAGCGCGATCGCGACATGGCCTTCCGCAACGCCGGCGGCCTGACATTTGAAAACACCAGCCAGGCATGGGGAGTGGACCGCGAGGCCGTGAGCTTTGGCGCAGGCTGCGGCGATCTCGACGGCGACGGCGACGTGGACCTCGTGGTGAACAATTTCGATGAAGCGCCCGCCGTTTATCAAAACACCGGCACCGGCACGCAGCGCGTGAGCTTTCGCCTCCGCGGCGTGAAGTCGAACCGCTGGGGCCTTGGCGCGCGCGTCACTCTGGAAGCCGGCGGCATGAAGCAGACGCGCGAACTGTCGCTGGCCCACGGCTTCGCCTCGCAGGACGAGCCGCTGCTGCACTTCGGGCTGGGCAAGGAGGAGAACATCGCGCGCGTCACCGTGCGCTGGCCGTCCGGCGCGGTGGAGTCATTCGCCGGCCTGACAGCCGGGCGGCGCTACACGCTGACCGAGCCTGACACTGCGCCGCCCGCCGCGGAGGCGAAAGCCGCGCGGCTTTTTCAGCCGTCGCCCTTCCTGGAATCCGCCGCGCATGTCGAGGCGAGGTTCGATGACTTCGCGCGCCAGCCGCTCCTGCCTAACCGCCTCTCCACGCAAGGCCCCGCCTCCGCGTGGGCCGATGTGGACGGCGATGGCGACGACGACTTCTTCCTCGGTCGCGCTGCCGGCACCGGCGGCATGATCTATTTCAATGAAGGCCGCGACGGCGACGGGCGCATCAAACTCGGCGCGAAATCCCTCGCGCCCTTCGACAGGGATGCGGCCTGCGAAGACATGGGCGTGCTCTTCTTCGATGCCGACGGCGACGGCGATCAGGATCTCTACATCGTCAGCGGCGGCGTGGAGTGCGAGCCCGGCAGCGCCGTGCTCCAGGACCGGCTCTATCGCAACGACAGCAAAGGCAACTTCACCCGCAACGCCGCCGCGCTGCCCGCGGAGACCGACAGCGGCAGTTGTGTCTGCCCTGCGGATTTTGACAACGACGGCGACCTCGATCTCTTCGTCGGCGGCCGCAGCATCCCCGGGAAATATCCGCTCGCCGCCGCCAGCCATCTGCTGCGCAACGACGGCGGC
Source organism: Verrucomicrobiota bacterium (assembly GCA_031414455.1). Taxonomy (GTDB): domain Bacteria; phylum Verrucomicrobiota; class Verrucomicrobiia; order Verrucomicrobiales; family V1-33; genus V1-33. The sequence goes on along the minus strand of JANNVM010001220.1, from coordinate 5,725 downwards.
AGGTTCACCGACGCCACGCCCGCCGCCTTTGCCAAAGCCGGCATGATCACCGCCGCCGTCGCCGTGGATGCCGACGGCGACGGATGGGTGGACCTTCTCTGCGCCGTCGAGTGGGGACCGGTCCGCTTCTTCAAGAATCACAAAGGCACGCTCACCGACGCGACGGAATCCGCCGGTCTCGCGCTGCTCACCGGCTGGTGGAATTCCATCACCGCCGCCGACCTCGATGCCGACGGCGACATGGACCTCATCGCCGGCAACTTCGGGCTGAACACCAAGTATCATCCCACGCCGGAGAAGCCCGCGAACTTGTTCTACGGCGACTTCGACGGCAGCGGCGCACCGCAGGTCGTCGAGGCCAGGACGATGCCGGATCACACGCTGCTGCCCGTGCGCGGCAAGAGTTGCTCGCAGAACGCGATGCCGTTTCTGCGCGGGAAATTCCCCACCTATCACAAGTTCGCGTCCGCCTCGCTCAACGACATCTACAGCGACGCGAAACTCAGCAGCGCCGTCCACCTCACCGCCACCACGCTCGATACCGGCATCTTCTGGAACGACGGTAAGCGCTTCACGTTCCAGCCGCTGCCGACCCTCGCGCAACTCGCCCCCGTCTTCGGCATCGCCGTGCTCGACGCCAATGCCGACGGCCATCTCGATCTCGTGCTCGCGCAAAACTTCCACGGCCCGCAGCGCGAAACCGGCCACATGGACGGCGGCCTCAGCGTCCTCCTCACCGGCGACGGCAAACGCAACTTCACCGCCCTCTGGCCAAATCAATCCGGCCTCACCGTCAACGCTGACGCCCGCAGCCTCACCATTGCCGACGTGAACCACGACCAGCGCCCGGACCTCATCTTCGCCGTGAACAACGCCGGGATGCGCACCTTCGAGAATCACTCCCCTGCCCTGCCGTCATCCTTCGCTCCGCCCGCCGGTCTGAAACCCGGCCAACTCCTCCGCGTCACCACCAGCACCGGGTGCCAGTTCACCACCGCATGGCTCCCCGGCTCCGGCTGCCTCTCGCAATCCGCCCCGCGCTTTCCGGGAGTGGCTGCGTCCCATGGCACAAAGTAGGATGACGGCACGCTCAGAGGCACGCGGGCCAACACTTGTGCAGGGTAACAGGGTTTCATGGCCCCCCGACAGACGACACGCCAACCCTGACAAACCTGCGGGCAGCCCCGGCAGAGATCGTGTCACGGAAGGTGACTTCCTCCATGCCGTGGCCCATGTCAGTGACGGGGCCGGTCTGCTCTGTGGTGGAGGTCCAGGTGGTGAGGTTGCTGGAAAATTGCACATCGTAGAGGAGATCGAGCGCTTTGTGGCGGCGGCGGAAGGTAACAGTGGCGAACGTGTCAGGACCGGCGGTGACCGTTCCGGTACTGAGAATGGCGTCGGCATCCGGGAGGCGGGGATCGCGGCCAAAGGCATATTCACCGAGGTTGTTAAGGGCATCGCCATCGGGATTCGCGGCCGCTCCGGCGAGCGCGGTGTTCTCACTGCCATCCGGGAGCTTGATCTCCTCCGGAGTGAAATGGTCCCAGCGCCAGCCGGTGAAGTGATTGGCGAAATCGTCGTCGCCGGTGCCGGGCGAGCCGGTTTCCGATCCGCTGATGGCCCAGTGCGCGGGCTGGCCATAGCCCGTGTGCGACGGCGCGGCATCGCGCACGACGAGCGTGCGTCCCGTGCCGTCAGTGGGCGGGAACCACGTGTCATTGTAGCTGAAGTCGAGCACGACCTCGCCGGAGGCATCCACAATTTCGATGCCTTCTCCGCCATTATCAAGGCTGCCGAGGAAGGGGCCCGCGACGGTGGCGCCCGGGCCATGTCGAAGTTGGAACGCGGGGATGTTGGCGACGACAACGAGGCGCGCATTCGCAGCGAGAACGGTGCCGGCAGGAAAAGTGAACTCGATGCCTTTGGTGAAGCGGGCTCCGGCCAGACTGAGTGGCGAGCCGCCGGTGTTGAGCAATTCGATGTACTCAAAATCATCGGCCACCGCACTGCTGATGGCGGCGAGTTCGGCGGGCGAAGGATCGGTGGGATGATAGCTGAGTTCGGTGATGCGCAGCGACTGCTGAGCAGCGGTGGGATTCGCGGTGGTGCTCACACTGGTGACCAGCACGCCGGCCGCGTCACGCAGCTCGATAAGTTCGCCGCGCGAGGAGATCTGGCCTTTGTAGGGGCCGGCCACAAAGCGCCCTTCTCCGCCTTTCGGGCTCACCGTTCTCGCGCGGAACGCGGCCTGGCGCGGCGACACATAGAGCGAGCCGCCGGCGTTGATGACCGTGCCGCCTTTGAAAGTGAACTCGATGCCGCCGGTTAGGCTCCAGCCGGAGATGTCGGCGGCAAAGGCATTCGCGTTGCTCAGTTGAATGTATTCCTGGTCCTGCGTCGTCGAGCCCGCAGGATAATAATCGTAGCCGGCGATGGTGACGGGCACGCTGGCCGGCTGCGGCGTGGCGGGGATTCCCGCGCTGTTGGCATTGGCGATGCCGACATTTGTTGTGGACGTGTGCGTGGTGAACAAATGCGTGCGGCGCGGTGTGAGGAACAGGTTCTTCATCTGATCAACGGCTGTGGCCCACGGCTGCGTGCCAAAGCCATACGGCCCGCCATTCGACGGCCATCCCCATGCGGCGCGGTCCAGGGTCACTTCCGGAGAAATCCTGGCCACATGCGCATCAATCATCGCCTCCAGCATCGGATTCACGGTGCTTGGCGCCTGGAGATATTGATCCATGATGGATCTCATCCGGCGGAGGAGCATGGCGCGTGTCTCCGGCACGGAAATGATCGCGTCATAGAACCGATTGTAGGTCCCTGAATTGTAAGAAGGACTACACAACCTGTTACCATAGAGCGGGTGGCTTTTGTTGGTATCGAGGCTCGCTTGAATCACATTGTTAATGGTCGTGGCATCCTGCCAGTAGAGCTGGCCCCATGACAGATTGGTATCGAAGGGAATGATGCGCCATTCGCCGGTGTTGTCGCTGTCGCGGTGAATGACCATGTTCGCCCAGACGTCATCGCCCTCCTGGGTGAGGCGGGCCACGGCGAGGTAGTTCACCGTTGCGGGAATATCGACCTGGTCGAACACGTTATTCTTCCGCGTGGTCAGGTTCGCATTGGTGATGGCGGTGACGAAGTTTGACATGTCGGCGGTGCCTTCGGTGATGCGTGTCTGTTTTTCGCCGGCCGCGCCGGCCATTTGGCCGATGCTGGCATACATCGCGCCGTTCGGATCGAGGCCCATGTTATCGAGCAGTTCGAAATCCTGCGTCTCCGTGTGGAACGCGAGTTGCCAGAAGACGCCATTGATCTGGCAGCGCACGGGAAAGTGCTCCGGCCCGCCGGTGCCGGAGTTCCGGTGCAGCCACATTGTCAGCATCTGGCGGGTGTAGGCAGGGTCCACGTATTCCGCATTCAGCGCCAGTTCCTTCATACGGTTGCGGCCCGGTGCCCAGCGGAACTGATGCTCGCTGTTAAAGTCCACCCGGTGGGCGCGCTTGTTCAGCGTGCGCGTGGTGTCGCCTTTGATTCGAATAAAGACGTTGTCGTAGAGTTCGCCGTCGTAAAAGAACGCCGCCCGGCCGCCGACGTTGTTCTGATCAATGACGTGGGTATTGTTGAAGGTGTAGGTGCCCGGCACGAAAACGCGATAGACGGGAAGTTGTGTCGTGACGGTATCGAGCGCGACCGTGCCGGAGTACTGATCCGAATTGGTCGGGTTGAGATATGCCGGAGCCGTGCCCTGCACGCCGGTGGTGTCCGTGGCGATGATGCGCCAGCGGAGCATTTGGCCCGCGGTGAGGCCGGTGGTGGGAATGGCCGCGGTGTAGCTGCCGCCGGCACCCGCAGTCATGTTGATAACCGTCTCGGCATTATACATGATGCGATACGCAAGCTGCACCGGATTCACCGCGGCGAGCGGTCGCAGGCTGGGTGTGACACTGGCGGAGATGGCGATGGGCGCACTGCCCGCACCGCCCGCAGGTTGTGGAGGGAGTTCCATCGCGCCGTTGTAGAGGACATCGCTGACGAACGGGCCGATGCTGGTGCGCACGGCGGCGTTGGACGCGCCGGGCGTGTTGCTCAGGAGATAGGCACCGGCGGGATCAATGGCCACGCTGTCCAGGGTGGCCAGCGCGAGGAAGTTCGGGTCAGCCGCGGAATTGTTCATGGCATGGACGGCCAGTACATTGGCCCCGGCTAACAGTCCGGCGGTAGAAAGCTCCGTGGTGCGCGAGCGTCCCGCCAGCGCGGTGGCGGTGGCGGTGCTGTTCCACTCGGGCGAGGCCGGCGCATTGAAGGACGCGATCTGCGCGCCGTTGAGATACGCGACGAATCCATCATTCACCCGCGCGCCGAAACGCAGCCCGGTGATGGTCGCCGGATTGGCCACCGTGAACGGAATGCGCAGGTACGCGCCGGCATTGCCCGGCAGGGTGGCCGCGAGATTCAACCCCACGTCTGCGGCCTCCACGTTTTCGTCCGCGCCGTTGTAAATCTGCGCGACCTGCGCGGCGGAGAGCGCGGTGTTGTAAAAGCGCACCTCATCCAGGAGGCCATGATACTTCTGCCAGAAACCGTCGTGTGAGCGGCCCAGTTCGATCTGTTGTGCCGCTGGCCAGGTCCAGGCAGTGCCGTGCGTGATCTGACCGCTGGCCACGCCATCCACATAGAAAATATCGGTGCCGCCCGCGGCCTGATTATAGACGAACGCGATATGGTGCCAGAGATTGTCGTCCACGCGCGCCGTCGAATAGAGCCAACCGTTGCTCGCACCCGACGGCTGACTGTAGATGCGCCCTGGAGTCGCATTCGAGGCCGCAGTCAACACCAGCACATTGCCCGCCGTCGTGCGGCGGTCCCAAATGATCGCGCCCTCATTTCCTCCCGCCGCCGTATTCGTCTGGCCCGACTTCATCCAAAACATAATCGCTCCCGTCGTGGCCGTGAAATCCGCGTGGGCCGGCACAACGACCTGCGAACTGCTGGCCGCCGCCGCCGCCGCCACGAACTGCATTGCTCCGCGGCGCAGGAGCGGCGACGCCGCGGTGTCCGTCGCCGCCGGCATGAAGCTCGTGGTGTTGCCGGTGTTCGTCCCGTTGTGGGCCGCGCCGGAAGTGTCCGCCGTCAGCGTGCCTGCGGCTCCGGCATTGAGCCGCAGCTTCAAATTGGCCGCACCCACGATGGCCGCGGTGCCCGCCACGCCCGCGCCCTGGGTGCCGCTGGTCCACGCGGCGTCATTGAACGGCTCCGCTCCCCCGTGCCACGCCGCGCCGAGCACGTCACCGGCATTGCCGGGGGTGGGCACGAGCGCCTTCGCCGCGGCATTCGCAGGCACGACGGCCGTCGTCGTCACCGACGCGCCATAAGACACATCAGGCACCTGCTTCGGATAGCCGTTGAAGGCTGAGATCATTTCCACCGCGCCGCCCGCGCCTTCTTTGGTCAGGGCCAGATAGCGTCCGGCATTCGATGAGACCTTGAAATTCGTCGCCAGCCGCGGCTGCGCGGCAGTGCCGGAATTGTCCTGACCGGCGACCGCCTGCGAAGGCCGCCGATCCCGGTTGGACGCGAAAATGACGATGCGTTTCCCCGCTCCGATGGTCCACGCAGGAAGCGGCCACTTCCGCAGTCTGGCGGCATCATCCGTGAGATACCAGCCGGTCAGCGCAACGGTGGACGCCGAAGTGTTCTCGATCTCGATCCAATC
>JANNVM010001219.1:0-4556 GCA_031414455.1 Verrucomicrobiota bacterium | reverse complement strand
CCTACCGGCCGAAGCGCCGCACGCGCGCAACCATTGCGAAAGAGAAGGGCCTTGAGCCGCTGGCCGACTGGATCACCGCGGAGCAGAACAACGCATCGGTGAATCCCGTCAAAGAGGCTGAGCAGTATATAAAGACGGAAGTCGAGGACGAACTGAAAGTGAAGACAGTGGACGAAGCGCTCGCGGGGGCGCGGGACATCATCGCGGAGCGCATGAGCGACGACGCGGCGGTGCGCGCGGCGGTGCGAAAGATTTACGAGGAGGACGCGACGGTCGCCAGCAAGGTGCTCATGGGCAAAGAGGCGGATCAGGAAGCGGCGAAGTTCCGCGATTACTTTGAATGGACCGAGCCACTCACGAAAGTGCCGAGCCACCGGCTGCTCGCCATGCGCCGCGGCGAAAAGGAAGGCTTCCTGATGCTGCGCGTCACCATCCCCGAGGACAAAGGCTTCGACTCGGCGAAGCGGCTCTTCGTGAGTGGCCGTGGCCCGGCAGCGGAGCAGATGAGCCTCGCCGTCACCGACGGCTGCAAGCGACTCCTCTTTCCCGGCATGGAAACGGAAGTGCGCCTTTCTTCCAAAAAGAAGGCGGACGCGGACGCGATTAAAGTTTTCGCTGACAACATCCGCGAACTGCTGCTCGCCGCGCCGCTCGGACAAAAGCGCACACTGGCGATAGATCCGGGCTTCCGCACCGGCTGCAAAACGGTCGTGCTGGATGCTCAGGGCAAGCTGCTGCACAATGACGTGATTCATCCAACCGCCGGCAGTCAGGCGCAGATGGTGGAGGCCGCGCGCACGGTCCTGACACTGGTCCAGAATCACAAAATTGAAGCCATCGCCATCGGCAACGGCACGGCTGGCCGCGAGACGGAGGCGTTCGTGCAAAAGCTGAAACTCCCGTCGTCCATTCAAGTCGTGATGGTGAACGAAAGCGGTGCCAGCATTTACTCCGCCAGCGATGCGGCGCGTGAGGAGTTCCCGAACGAGGACATCACCGTGCGCGGCGCGGTCAGCATCGGGCGCCGTCTCATGGACCCGCTGGCGGAACTGGTGAAGATTGATCCCAAGAGCATCGGCGTCGGCCAGTATCAGCACGACGTGGATCAATATGCACTCAAGGCGTCGCTCGACGACTGTGTGCAAAGTTGCGTCAACGGCGTTGGGGTGGAAGTGAACACCGCCAGTAAACAACTCCTCAGCTACGTCGCCGGATTGAACAGCGGCATCGCTGAGAATATTGTCGCGTGGCGCAACGAAAAGGGCGCGTTCACCAGCCGTGCGGAATTGAAGAAGGTGCCGCGGCTCGGCGACAAAGCCTTTGAGCAGGCCGCCGGCTTCCTCCGCATCCGCGATGCCAAACACCCGCTCGACGCCAGCGCCGTGCATCCCGAGCGTTATGCGCTCGTGGAAAAAATGGCCGCCGACGCCGGCTGCACCGTACCGGATTTGATCAGCAACGAGGCGAAGCGCAAAGCGATCGACCTCAAGAAGTATGTCAGCGACGGCGTCGGCATCCCCACCCTGCAGGACATCGTGGCCGAACTGGCCAAACCCGGACGCGACCCGCGGAAACAGTTCGAGGCCTTCTCCTTCGCCGAGGGTGTGGAGAAACCCGGCGACCTCACCGTCGGCATGAAGCTGCCCGGCATCGTGACGAACGTCACCGCATTCGGCGCGTTCGTGGACATCGGCGTCCACCAGGATGGACTGGTCCACGTCAGCCAAATGTCCGACCACTTCATCAAGGACGCCAACGAAGTCGTGAAGGTCGCGCAGAAAGTGACCGTCACCGTCGTGGAGGTGGACCTCCCGCGGAACCGCATCGCGCTGAGCATGAAGTCGAAGCCTGACTTTGAGAAAAAGGAGCGCAAGCCCGGCGGCCCTCCGCAGCAGCAGGGCGGGGGAGTCCAGCGGCTCGTGGACCGCACTCCGCCCAAACCCGGCGGCGGCATGGGCAATCCCTTCGGCGGCGATTGGTTCAGTCAGGGGCAGGGGAAGAGGAAATAACCGAGCGTTGCCAACAAACCCCAGTCATGGTCTCTCATTGCGAATCCGCAGGCCCAGGCTAAGAACGAAGTCATTATGACCACCGCCAGTATCGTTGATGAAGCCCTCGCGCTGCCGTTGGCAGAGCGGTCGTACGTTGCCGGGCGTTTGCTGTTGAGCCTCGATGATGACCGGCCGCTTTCCGACGAATGGCGCGAGGAGATCGCGCGGCGGGTCGCGCGGCGGACAGCCGGTGAATCCCAATCTTTCAGCCGCGACGAAGTGCGGCGCGATGTGCAAGCCCTGCTCTCCTGATGCGCTTCAGCTACACCGAGGAGGCCCGGCAGGAACTCCTGGAAGCAGTGGCATGGTATGAAGAATGCCAGCCGGGACTGGGGCGGCAGTTCGATGCAGAAGTCCAGACAGCGGAAGACGCCATCCTGCTTCATCCCGAAGCATGGTCGCATGTCGGCGGAAGGTTCCGGCGCAAACTGCTCCACCGCTTTCCCTACGCCGTCATCTATCATCAGCCGGCACCCGACTGGCTGGAAATTGTCGCCGTCATGCACCAGCACCGCCGGCCAGACTACTGGCGCAGACGGCAGGCATGAAAGACTCCCTCGCATCGCCCCGCCGTGCAAAGCACGCTTCGGCTGGATCATGGAATGCGACGCCGCGCAACAATGGTCCATCCGCCCCGGCAATCTCGCGGAAGCCGTGCTGCGCTTGGCGTTGTTCGAGGATCACTTCGCCTCCGGTGTCGAACTCGAAGCATGCGGCCCCGGCGGCGACTACCTCACCTGGCAGCGCGGCCCCTGCCTCGCCACCGACGTGCGCCCGGAAAACGCCCTCGTCTCGGAAACCGACGGCAGCATCACCGGCATAGACTTCATCTGCGGGCGCACCGCAGAGTGAAACCCGGCGGCGGCATGGGCAACCCCTTCGGCGGCGACTGGTTCAGCCAGGCCCAGGGGAAGCAACGGTGACCTCCGCTCGCCATTACTGCATTCCCGAAGTTTCTGCGTCGCTCCTGCCACCCAATTCGTTTCAAGCCAGCACCAGACCATGCGCCATCATTGGTGCGAAATCATCGTGATTGCTCGTTGCCAGCGAAGCGTGGAGCCGCAGGGCAATGGCCCCGATGCAGCAGTCGGCATAGCTTTTGGAACGGCGGCCTGTCAGATTGAAAAACGCTGCCGCCTGCTCGGCATCCGCACGCTCCAGAGCCTCCGCATTCGGCAGCAACTGCCGTGCGCAGGCCTCCGCCACGGCAGACAGCGGCCCGCAGAGAAACTCGCCCCAGGCCACCGCGCTGATGCCCAGGGGTTCACCGGCAGACAGCCAGCCCACTATTTGCGCCTCCTGCGCACTGCCCGGCACCAGCGCATCAATCAGAAAGTTGGTGTCGAGATGGATCACAGGAAAGATTCGTGAGCCGTGCTACCGCCGGGCCTCTGCCACTGCTTCCTTCCAGACTGCCGCCCCCTCGGGCGTCAATCCCACCGCCTGCTGCAACTGGCGGAAAACTTTCAAGGCATCTCCTGCGGATGCCTTCTCGACACGAGGCTCCGCGGCATCCTGCACCGCGCGCTTCACCGCCTCCCGCGGCGGCACACCCCATTGCTCGCTCAGTCGGCGCAGAGTTCCGGCGGTTGCCTCATCCAGATCAATCGTCAGTGCAGCAGTGTTCATGGCCGGAGACTACTTCCCGCGGCGATTTCCGACAAGTTGAAACTCCGGCTGCCTGGCTCCGGCGGCTCCCGCTTCGTTCGGCATTCCGCGGATTCTACTCATCAACCGCAGAGGAGGAAGTTGCCGGCAGCACAACACTGAGGGCCATCAGATGATCATAGATTTCCTCGCGGCTGGCCCCCGACTCTCTGAGGGCCACCCCTCACGCCAAACCCTCCTGCACAATGGAACGAATCTCCGGCGATGACCGCCGCGCCCTCCACTGCTCCAGCGCGTGCTGACGCTCCACAAACAGCGCCAGCCGCTTATCGAAACCAGGAATGACAGCGGCCTTGGCGGCGGTCTCCGGGCTGAGAACGATGGACATGAAGCGAAGGTGCTTCCGATTTCAAAACGGGCAACGGTGGGTTTTTCCGGGGAGATGCAGGCGGGAATCCCTCCCCCGCTCAAACCCGGCTGTGGCATTGGCAGTCCCTTCGGCGGCGACTGGTTCAGTCAGGAGTTACAGAAGGGGAAGCAGGCTGACACTGGCGCGCAGTGGCTCTGGAGCGGGGGGCTCAAACCGGGGGGCTGCGGTGGAAGAACGGAATTGTCCTGTCAAATCCGCCGGTGCAAGCGGCGGGCAGGAAAGCACTTTCCTTGTCCGCCGCTCTTCTGTTGTTCTGCTCCGGCAATTCGTTCGTCCATGCGCAGGAGGCCGCCGCCATCGAGGAGAGCTTCACTGAACTGCTGCGCGTAGTGGAGGACAAAGACGGCGTGGCGAATGTCAGGGCCGGAGCGTCGCTGGAGGCGAAGGTGACGGGCAAGGTGGCCGCGTGAGGGTGGCGGGCATGGGGATGCAGGTGGCGGCGTTACCCTGGGCCTGCAATCGCCGCG
>JANNVM010001218.1:0-12644 GCA_031414455.1 Verrucomicrobiota bacterium | reverse complement strand
CGAGTGTGGTGCTGGCGACGGCGAGCCCGGCGAAATTCCCTGACGTGGTCGTGCGCGCCACAGGCACGGAGCCGGTGCATCCGGCGCTGGAGGCGCTGAAGTCGCTGCCGATGCAGTCGTGGCCTTTGCCCGCCGAGGTGGGCGCGGTGAAAGAATTCATCCGCAGCCATCTCCCATGAAGACTGTGCTGGAAACGATCCGCAGTGGCGCACCCTGGCTGGAAAAGGCCGGGGTGGAAAACGCGCGGCTCAACATGGAGCACCTGCTCGCCAAGGTGCTCGGCTGCCGGCGGATGCAGCTCTATATGGACTTCGACCGGCCGCTCGAAGAGGAGCACCTTGCGCCGCTGCGCGAACTGGTAAAGCGCCGCGGCAAAGGTGAGCCGCTGCAGCACCTGCTGGGCACGGTGGAGTTCGCGGGGCGCGAGTTCCTATGCGATGCCCGCGCGCTCATTCCGCGGCCGGAGACGGAGGAACTTGTAGAGAAAATCCTCACCGAATGCCGCCGTGATGGTGCGCTGCCGCCGGCGGACATTCTCGATATGGGCACAGGTTCCGGTGTGATCGGATTGAGCCTCGCGCTGGCTTTCCAGGAGTCGCGCGTGGTGCTGGCGGATGTGTCAGCGGATGCCCTGGCGCTGGCGCGGGAGAATGCGGAGAAACTGGGTGTGCCGTCAGAGCGGCTGACGCTGGTGCCTTCGGATCTGTTCTCCGCTCTGTCGGGGCAGCGGTTTGATCTCATCGCCGCCAACTTGCCCTATATCGCCGCGGCGGAAATTCCCGCACTGTCCGCAGAGGTGCAGCGCGATCCGGTTCTCGCGCTCGACGGCGGGGTTCGCGGTACAGAATTGATAGAGAGATTCCTTCACGAATTGCCGCAGCATTTGAATTTGAACGGCCTCGTCGCGCTGGAAGTTGGAGCCGGTCAGACGGCGGAACTCGCGGAGATGATGCGTCGTATTCCCCTGCGTGATGTCACCGCGGTGAATGACTTGTCCCGCCGCGACCGGTTTCTCTTTGGGCGCGGAATGTGACCCGCTGCCTTCCGGCTTGCCGGAGCGCGTGCCGTGCTATCCGGTCGCGGCATGAGTACAGACGACAAGACACCGGCCATTGGCATCATCGGCGGCAGCGGGCTTTACGACATCGATGGTTTCGAAAACCGTGAGGATTTCGCCGTGGAGACCCCGTGGGGCGCGCCATCGGATGTCATCACCGGCGGGATGCTGGCGGGCCGGCGCGTTTTTTTTCTGCCGCGTCACGGGCGAGGGCATCGCATTCTTCCGCATGAATTGAATCACCGCGCCAACATTTACGCGCTGCGCTCGCTCGGGGTGAGATGGATCATTTGTGTAACAGCGGTCGGCAGTCTGCGTGAGGAATATGAACCGCGCGACATTCTGCTGCCGGATCAGTTTTTTGACCGGACGAGCCGGCGCGAGCACCACACATTTTTTGGCGGCGGCATCGTGGCGCATGCGGGGTTCAGCGATCCGGTCAGCGACGGGCTGCGCAACATTCTTCATGAGGTTTGTCAGGAACAGGGACGCCGTGTTCATAATGGCGGCACCTATGTGAACATGGATGGCCCCGCGTTTTCCACCCGTGCGGAAAGCAACGCCAACCGTCAGCTTGGGTTCGATGTCATCGGCATGACCAATCTGCCGGAAGCCAAGCTTGCCCGCGAAGCAGAGATTTCCCTCGCCACGCTGGCGATGATTACGGACTACGACTGTTGGAAGGTGGAGGAGGAACCGGTGAGCGCCCGCGCGGTGATCGGACATCTCACGGCCAACGCGGCGGCCGCCAAAGCCGTGCTCGCCGCCGCGGTCTCCCGGATTCCCGCCGTCCCCGACTGGCCGGAACACAGGGCGCTGGACTCCGCCCTTGTCACCGATCGGGCGCTTTGGCCGGCGGAAACCGTCGAGCGGCTGAGAGTGATCCTGGAGCGGTTTTTGTAGGGATCTGATGGCGAGGGCGGTCCAGCACGGTCAATTACTTAAGAATTCTTGACGAATCTGCATATCTAGGATAATTTCCAGAATTATCGTAATTACCCCATGAATTCCCGTTATCAAATTGTCGGCGAGATTAACCAGGGCGGCGTTGGCGTCGTCTTGAAAGCATGGGACACCAAGCTGTCGCGGCATGTGGCGATTAAGCGATTTCTCTCGATGGAACAGCGGGCGGCGCTGGGGAATGTGGACTGGGACCTCCTGAAAGAGGCCTCTACGCTGTCGTCGCTGCAGCATCCGAACATTGTGTCGGTTTATGACGTGGACATGGATGCGGCGGAGGGTCCGGAGGTTATCATGGAGTATTTGAATGGTCAGGATCTCGAGCAGGCGGTGGGGCAGGCGGCGCTTACGCTGGAGGATTTTTACCAGGTGGCGCAGCAGACGCTGGACGCGCTGGGCAACGCTCACCGGATGAACCTGCTGCACCGTGACATCAAGCCGGGGAACATTCAGGTGACCTGGCTGGCGAACGGGAAATTCGTCTCAAAGTTTGTGGATTTCGGACTCGCGAAGTTTTTTGAGAAACCGTCCAAGCAGACGGTGCGTCAGGACGGGACGGTGCTGGGATCCATTTACTTCATGGCACCGGAGCAGTTTGAGCGGCAGCCGCTCGATAACCGGAGTGACATTTATTCACTGGGCTGTGTGTTTTATTATACGCTGACGATGCACCGCCCGTATGAAGGCGATACCGTAACGGATGTGATCAACGGCCACCTCCACGGGCGAGCGCCGCGGCTGCGGGACTACCGGCCGAGCCTGCCGCGTGATTTGGAAAAGTGGGTGGAATGGCTGATGCACCGTCATCCGGACGCCCGCCCCGCCGATGCCGAAACCGCCCTGACGGCGCTGCGGCAGATCATTGCCGGCGAACATCCGCTGGCGGTGCCGGGCGTGAGAGAGGTGAGCGCGGCGGTAACGGCCGCGCCGATGCGCACGGGCAATGTTCCCGTGCCGCCGTCGCCGGCTTTTATCAGTACGGCACCGCGCGCCAGGACCCAGCGGCCGGCCGCGGCCAAAGGCAAAGTTTCCGCCAAAAAGAAGTCAGGCGGCGGAGCCATGAAGCCGTGGATTTTAGGAGGAGTCGCCGCCGCGGTGGCCCTGGGATCCTCTATGATTTTCTCCGGCGGCCGCAAAAATGATCTGGCGGGGAAACCAGCCCGCCCGGCTACTGCGGGGGACATTCTTGACGCCGCGAAGCGGGAGGAAGAGCTCTACAAAACCAAAGCCGAACTGGCCGCGACCCAGGCAAGGCTGGCGGTCAATCAGGCATCGCCTGCATCCACGGCGCTGCCATCCTCATCTGCAGCGCCCGACCTCACGCAGCCTCCCGCCAGTGGCCTTGTGCTGTGGTTTGATGCGGCCAAAGGAACCCGCGCGGACAATAACGGCACGGCGGCGGTGTTGAATGGACCCGCCGGGCAATGGCTCGACTGTTCGGCCTATGGCGGCAGCGCGGTGTTTCAGTACACCGCCAGCACCACGAAGGACAAGGAGAATAACTATCCCACGCTCGTCACTTCAGGGTCCGCCACCGGACTGAAATCGCGGCGGCCGGTGCTTTCCTTCGATGGTCAGGGCGACACGCTCTGCCTGCGGGACCGCGACAAAACCGGTGACCCGCTGGTGGCTTCGCTCGACGGCGGAAATGTCAGTGTTCTCGTCGTATTTGTCTGCACGGGCGGTGACGCTGAGGAGGGCCTGCTGATGGCGCGCGGTGACAACCGGCAGACGATGTGGTCTCTCGGCGTGAAAGACGGCGGGCTCGTCGCCGGACCGGTCGCCGCCGCGCCTCTGAAAATTCCGGGTAGCGAGACCGGGTTTCGTATCGCTTCGTACGTCCTTGATGCCGCCGTGGGCAACATCCACCTGGGCCTTATCAGCAGTGACGGACAGAAGGCCAGCGGCGATACGAAGCTGAAAGTGGACACCGCCGCGCACCTCGAAATGCTGCGTATGGGCACGTCCGATGGCACCAATGAAAAGGGCCGCAGCCTGTTTGCCGGCGAAGTCGCCGAGATTCTGATCTACAACCGGGCGCTGGATCGCGAGACCCGCCGCCATGCGGAGAGTTTCCTGCGCCTGAAGCATTTTGGCTCCACGGGGCCAACGGTGACGGCAAATGAGCGATAGCGTGCAGACCCCGTTTCCTTTCCCGGCTCTCACGGCTCCAGCCAGGCATCCCACACCAGGGCATCTATCGTTGCCTGATTGAACTTCTGACCTTCCGGCAGGTAGCGGAGGCGGAGAATGACCCGGGCCACCCCTTCACTGGTCACTGGATCCACGCTCTCCGCGGTGTTCATCTGCCGGGCTTCCCGGATGTTCTTAAGCAACAGGTTGCCCAGATTGGTGCCGGCTTCGCAGTAGGCCGTGCAGGAGCCGGTGTTGTCCCGGTCTTTGACGGTGAAGGCAAGATACCGGCTGCGGTCAACAAACGGACCGTTGTAATAGTCCGTCGGCGTGATGCTAACGCGAAACTCACCGGATTGAATGCTGGTGGACTTGAGAAACTCAATCCACGTTTTTTCCGACCATCCGGTGAAGTGCTCCCAGTCTATCTTCGGATCGGAGCCGTCCCTGGGGATTTCCAGAAAAATCTGCCGGTTGTCCAGGGAGTCCAGCTTAATCGTAGTGCGGATGAAATTGACGCCTTTGCCGGCGTAATTATCCTGCTCGAACCACTCGTCCGTGTAGTCCACTTTGCGGGGTGTAATGGCATTCCGGGCGTACCATGCCTTCATGCGCGGCAGGGTGATCTCCGGGTGCCTTACTTCCCTTGCCAGGTTCTCGACGGTGGTCGCACGGAAGAAGCGGTCCATAGTCGCTGTGGCCAGCTCTGCGCTTTGCACGGGACTCTCCTGCTCCCCGCCATTGTCCGCCGAGAGATCCGGTGGCGCGAATGTGGAGCGCAGGAGGTAGGCGGTCAGAGCAATGGCACTGATCAGCAGCGTGATGACGGCAAGCGTGAGGATGCGGCGAAAGGCGATGCTGTTCTCCTGGGGAGCCCCGCCACCCCACTCGCCGGTGGTTTCGATGGAGAGGTCAATATCATGTTTTGGGGTGAACGAAGGGGTTCGCTCCGGATTGATGCGGTGGTGAACCTTGACCTGAGGGGGAGCTCCAGGTGCCGGATCCCTGGTGCCGGCATGGTCTTCAAACACCGCGGCAGCGGCGGCCTGTTCCAGAGGGGAAGTTGCCGTCCGCTTTCCGGCGGGCGGGCCTTTCCTGACTACGGCCGACATGTCCACATCCCCGCGGGCGGGAATGGGCTCGATTCCGGGGGCGCGCGTCCGCGCGCGATCCGCGGCCAGCGCCGACGGTTCGGGCGAAGATTCGCGCGCCGGGGGGAGCTGTCCGCCCTGACGTTTCGGACGTCCGGCGGCCGGGTGCTCACCAACGGCGAGATCCTCCACCTGCCGGCGGCCCGGCAATACGGTTTTCCGGCGCAGCTCCGGGCTGGCTTCAAGGTTCGTGAGACGGGCGGGAATGCCGCGGGAGGGATCAGGGGCCACGACTTCCTGCGCGCAGCCCTCACAAGTCACCGCCTGTCCCCACTCCTGCGGCCCGATCCACACAGGCCGGTGGCAGCCGGGGCAGGGAAACGCCGTGCCGCCTTTCGTGTCCACGTTGTGCAGATCATACGAGGCCGGTTCCGCGGTGAGGGCCGCGAGGCGGCGCAGTTCCTCCTCCGGGCTGAGGCCGCGGTGGTCCGGCAGATGCGCGGGGCGGGGCAGCGGTGGTCCGGCGGCCGGATCCGGCTCCGCGGGCATCGCAGCGAGGTGCCCCGTCCGATAGAGCGGGTGGTTTTTCTTCGACAGGTCTGCCTCTCCCGTGCTCTTTACCACGGGAAGCGTCGCGCCGGTCAGTTCTTGCGGCAGGGTCAGCCGCACGTGACATCCAGGGCACAGGACGTCATGGCCGGCGTTTTGCTCGTCAACGAGCAGGCCGGTCTGGCAGTTAGGACAGGGTAAGATGATCTCCGGCATGTGAGGGATGGTAATGCGAGTGCCGCTGGGCTGCCCGGGGAGTATTGATGCAATCGGGTTAGCGTCCAGTTCAAATCCTCACGGCATCTCGAGGCACGTCACCGCCATCGCGCACATGCCTTCTTCGCGCCCGGGGAATCCAAGGCGCTCGTTCGTCGTGGCTTTGATGCCCACGCAATCCGGGCGCAACCCCGTCGCCGCGGCGATGTTTGCTTTCATGGCCGCGACGTGCGGGAGAATCTTCGGGCGCTCCGCGACGAGGGTCGCGTCAATGTTATTGATCCGCGCGCCCTTCTCCGTGAGCAGCGCCGTCACGCGGCGGAGAATCTCCAGACTGCTGATACCGCGGATGCTTTCATCCGACGGGGGAAAGTAATGCCCGATGTCCGGAAGACCCGCCGCCCCGAGCAGAGCATCCGCAATGGCGTGGCAGAGCACATCCGCGTCGCTGTGACCATCCAGCCCGGTCGCATGGGGAATATCCACGCCGCCGAGAATGAGCCGCCGCCCCTCGACGAGGCGGTGCACATCATATCCAATGCCGGTGCGCGTCATAAGTTGTCAGGGTTTGGCTGCCGCCTGCATTTCCTCCTCCACCCATGCGAGGGGGAGCAGACCGTTGGTGGCGCACATACTGTATTTCTCACCCGCCGCATCCTTCTCAAACATCCTCGCCCGCCCGCCCGCCGTCTCCACCAGCAGGATCCCCGCGGCCACATCCCAGAGACTGATCACCTCCTCCAGATACGCGTCCAGCCTGCCCGCGGCGACATAAGCCATGCCCAGCGCCGCGCTCCCCAGCATCCGCGTCTTCCGCACCTTGAAGAGCAACTCCTTAAACCTCTGCAGCCCCGTATCAATACTCTCACGGTTCTTGCTGAACCCCACGGTGATCATCGCGTCCGCCAGCTCCCCGCGTCCGCTCACATGGATCGCCGCACCGTTGAGCGTCGGCTTCTCACCTTTCCGTCCGAGAAAAAGCTCATCCTGCAACGGATCATAGATCACCCCCAGCACGATCTCGCCCGCCACCCGCAGCGCGATGCTCACGCAGAAGTGCGGAATACCGTAAAAATAGTTCACCGTCCCGTCTATCGGGTCCACGATCCACTGGTGATCGCTCGCCTGATTCCCCGCGAGCCCTTCCTCGCCATAGATCGCGTGGTCCGGGAAACTCCGCAGCAGGATCGCCGTGATGAGTTCCTGCGTGCGCACATCCAGCTCCAGCTTGATGTCATACTGTTTGAGTTCGTTCACTCCCAGCACGCCGCCGAAGTTTGTTTTGATGAGAGCCCCCGCCTGCCGCGCGGCATCAATGGCCACTGCTGTGAATTGGTCGTCTGTCTGAGTCATGGACCGTCACCCCTTCACCGCATTTCCCGCTGCGCCAGGGAGAATCCTTGCGCCATGCTCCGGGGCGCGCTCATTGGACACTCCATGATCCAGCCCGAAGACAACGCCCCCGCGCCCCCCTCCCTGATTGATCCCGCCGTGGACGCCCACTACATGCACGAAGCCCTCCGCCTCGCGCAAAAAGCCGCCCGCCTCGACGAAGTTCCCGTCGGTGCCGTCATTGTCAGGGAAGGCGACATCATCGGCCGGGCATGGAACCAGGTTGAGACCCTCAAAGACGCCACCGCCCACGCGGAAATGCTCGCGCTCACCCAGGCCGAAAGCGCCGTGGAAGACTGGCGCCTGACAGACTGCGATCTTTATGTCACCAAGGAACCCTGCCCCATGTGCGCCGGCGCCATTGTCCACTGCCGGATCCGCCGCGTGATTTTCGGCTGCTACGATCCCAAAGGCGGCGCCGCCGGAGGCTTTATCAATCTGCTCCAGCACCCCAACCTCAACCATCGCAGCGAAGTCACTGGCGGCGTCATGGAAAACGAAAGCCGGACCCTGCTCCTCGACTTCTTTGGCCGGCGGCGGAAGTAGTGCCGTTACAACGACTGCGGCTCCGCAAGGCGCAGGCTTCTTCCTTCGGAGAGGACTTGTGTGCCCAGTGATTCCCGCGCGGCTTTGAATTCGCCCTCGGAGCAGCCCAGTTCCTTGCGCAGCGCGACGGCGGAGAGTTTCCCTCCGGCGGCTTCCAAAAGGTTCAGCATCCGCGAGGCCAGTTCGGCGGTTGCCGGCTCCCTTCCGCTGACCGCCGGCTCCGGCTCCGGTTCTGCGCCGGGCACCACAAGGCGGGAGGCCCCGCCCCGGCCTTTGACGATGCGAATCTGGACCGGAATGGCGTCGGCCATTTCCGTGACATGGGAGATGACACCCACCTTGCGGCCCTGCGCCTCAAGGTGCATCAGCGCGCTCATCGCGGTGTTGAGGGTCTCGGCATCGAGACTGCCGAAACCTTCATCAATGAACAGTGATTCAATGCGCAGCCGGTTGCTGGTGAGCGACGCCAGCCCCAGAGCCAGCGCAAGACTAACAAGAAATGATTCACCGCCCGACAGCGAATGCACGCCGCGCCGTTCGTCGCCCATGTCGCGGTCGAGCACAATGAGATTGAGTGATTCCGGCAGCCGTTCCAGCCGGTAGCGCGCCGCCAGCAGCTCCAGCTGGGCATTGGCGTAGCCGAGGAGGATATCGAGCGTGCGCCGCTGCGCGATACTGCGGAACTTCGCGCCGTCCGCGGAGCCGATGAGGTCATTCAGTTTGATCCATGGATCCGTTTTCGCCCTTCGGGCCGTGAGTTCATCCGCCAGCGAGGCATTTGTCGCGCGGCGCTGGTCGTCGCTGCGCACCATGGCGCTGGCTTCCGTGAGTTCCGTCATCGCTGCTTCTTTGGCGATGCGGTGTGACTCCAGTGCTGCGGTGACGGTGAATTCATCGTCGGCGGCAGGTCGCGCCTCACGGTGTTTGGCGAGATGATCCTGATGGGCCTTCAGCGCACCCTCCGCTGTCTTAACAGCGTCGTCCAGTGCGGTGAGCGCCGACAGTTCCGCCTCCCGCCACACTTCATCGCGCGCCAGCAAGCCCTCGAGTCCGGCACGGTCCAGACTGCGGCCGGTGCGGGCGGAGAAAGCCGTGAGCCATTTCTCCAGCACGTCTGTGGCGGCGGAGAGACGGTCCTGCGCGATGGCCCGGGCGGACACGGCGGACTTCAAGGTTTCCTCAACAGTTGTGAGGATCCTGTCTGCGGCAGTGACGGCGGCCTCGCATTCCTTGAGCGTTCGCTCTTTCTCTGCACAGACCGCGTCCAGTTCCGCCTCCATGTCAGTGGCCGGGCGTCCGGCAAAGATTTCCGCGCGCTGCGTTTCCACTCCGGCATGAGTCGCGGCAGCGGTGGCGGCTTCGGTCTGAAGATCCGCGAGTGTCTTCTTCGCCGCGTTGAAATTCTGCTCCAGCGGCACCAGCGCCGCGTCATCCTGCAAGACTGCGGAGGCAAGTTCACCCAGCCGCTTCTCCAGACTCACGTAATCCAGCGCTCCGGCGGCGAACCAGCGGCGGAAGCCGGGTGCATCACCGGCGAACTTCGGTCCATCCGGCAGCCCGTGCAGCAGTAATTCCAGATCGGTGAGGGACTTCGTCAATTGCCCGCTGGCTTTGCCGGCCTCAGTCTGCGCGGCTTCGTGCGCCGCGCGCGCCACGGCGAGTTTTTTTTCCAGATCATGGAGTGTCGTCGTCAGGGCATCGTGCGTCTTCGCTGCCTTTTCGCTGCGGAGGCGTGCCTCATGCAGCCGTTTCTCCGCAGCACGGCGCTTCGTATCCGCCGCTTCCAGTTCCCCGCGGCGCTGCTGAATGAATTGGAGCCGCTCCTCTGTAACCGGCAGCCGGGAAGCCTCCGGCAGGGCAACAACGGCGGCGCATTCTGCGTGGTCATGCCGCGCGCTGCTTTGCTGAGTCAGTTGTTCCGCCAGCCATTGCCGCTGCGCAGACTTCTGCGCGATTTGGTCGTGGTGCAGTTTTATGCCAGCCTGGAGGGACTGGAGTTTTCCACGCCATTCATCGCGCGTTTTTTCCCTCTCCGTGATGCGTTGCTGCTGACCGCGCAGGTTCATTGCTTCCTCCAGCGGCGGGTGTGCGGCAAAGGGATGGTCCGCGGCACCGCACACCGGGCAGGCCTGACCCGGGCGGAGCAGTTCCCGCAAACGTACCGACGCAGCGTCCACTACAGCGGCGGTCTGTGTATAGACTTCACGCGCAGCAGTCAGTTCCAGTTCTGCGAGAGGAATGTGTTTATCGCTCACCTCAGCGAGCGTATCGGCATCACTGCGTTTCTGCGTTTCCAGTGTGGTGACTTCACCGTCGAGCGTCGCTGTTTCGGAGATGAGCCGCTGAACTTCCCGCAGATGCATCAGCAGCGCGGTGAGCGACTGATGCGCAGCATCGAGAGTAATGCGTTCCGCGGCGATTTGCTCACCATCGAAGACAGAGGCAGCGGTTTCGGCGGTGGCTAAAGCGGCGCGGGTTTCCTCTGCGATGGTTTGCAGCAACCCGGCGGTGGCCTTCTCCTTCGCCAGTTGTGCCTCCTGGTTCGCAACTTCTGCGGCGACTTTCCGTAAGGCGCTGGCGGCCTTCTCCGCGGTGGTGCGGGAAGCAGCAGTCGTATCCAAACGATCCAGCCAGGCCGTGGCGTCCCTGGCAAAGGGCTGGAACGATGCGAGCGCGGCGAACTTTGTCTGCACGGTCGCGTGCTCAGTTGCTTTGCCGTCGCGTGCGGCACGCAGCGTGTCGCGTTTCTCCTGCACCGCCCGCAAGGCATTTGCCGCCGTGCCGGCCACCAGATTCGCCTTCTCAAGGCCGGCCTTGAGTGGTGCGAGGGTCGCGTCCAATTCGCGTGCTTTGAGAAGCAGCGGCTGCGCGGCCTCCCGTGCGCTCTTTGCTGCTGCGGCTTGCTCTGCGGCGGTCGCGTGTGTCTGCTGCTTTTCGGTCAGGGAAATCCCGGCCGACTGCTTTATTAGCAACGTCTCCGTGTGCTTCGCGTCTGCGGTCGTCAGATCACTGCGCGCCGAATTCTCCGCATCGCGCAGGGGGCGTGCATGGAGCGCGGCCTCGCTGGTGTGGGCGAGTTCGGAGCGGCGTGGAGCGGCGGCCCCGCGTTGCTCGCCGGCTTTCATCAGTGCGGCGCCGGCGTTAGTTAGTGCTAGAGTGAGTTCAGCCTGTCGATGGAACCATGCGGCGTGCTTTTCGCTGTTGGCGAGGCGGATTTCTGTTTCCTTCAAGAACAGGTCTGCGGCGGCCGCACGGGCTTCCGCAGCGGCGCGGTCTTCGGGCGAAAGTGGTGCGTTGCCGGTGAGGCGGTGTTCGATTTCCGCGACGGCGGTTTCTTCGCTGCGGCAGCGGACAAAAACGGCACGGGAGATTTCTTCGAAGCGTTCCGTGCCGGTGAGCGCCTGGAGGATTTCGGCGCGATCTTTGTCGTCGGCTTTGAGGAAGGTCGCGAAATCGTTTTGCGCCAGCAGTACGGCCCGGGTGAACTGCGCGAACGTGAGACCGAGCCTCTTGTCTATCGCCTCACGCACTTCCGTCTTTTTACCACCCTGCTCCAGCGGGCCTTCGCTACCGGGTGGAATGTCACCGCGATAGAGCGCCATCTCTGCGGATTGCAGCGCGCCGTCGGCTTTGTTGCGGCTGCGGCGCACGCTCCAGCGGGCCGTGTAAGTTTGGTGATCCACGCCGACAAAGGCGACTTCCGCAAAACCTTCCGCGGTGCCGCGGCGCAAAAGATTGCGCGGGTCGTTTTGTTTCTCGCCGTTGGCCAGTTCGGCGAGGCGGCCCACGGGACTGAGCCGCGGGGTATCGTCATACAATGCGAGACACAGGGCATCCAGCAGGCTGCTTTTACCGGAGCCGGTGGGACCGCTGATCGCGAAAAGTCCGGCGCTGCGCAGCGGCTCGCGGGTAAAGTCCACGGTGTGCGTGCCGGCAAGCGACGCAATGTTGCGGAGACTGATGCGCAGGATTCTCATGACGCGGCGGCGGCGGGCGCGGTGAGGATTTCGTGTAGTGCCGTGAGCAGCGCCGGATCGGGACCGGTGCCGTATTTCTCAAGGTGTGCGGCCGTCATGATTTCCTCCGGATCGAGCGAACTGAGATCCGCCAGCGCGGGCGCTGGGGCCGTAGTTGATAGTGCCGCGGGCCGTTCGGGAGATTCGAGCTTGATTAGGGCGAGGCGCACCGGTTTTCCGTCGAGTGCTTCTTCGATGCGGCGGCGGCGGGCAGGATCAGGGCCGTTGTCGAGCACGCGGACTTCCAGAAACGGCCATGCCTCCGGCGGCAGAGTGGCGTCGAAGGTGGTTTCGCCCAGGCATTGCAGCACTGCTTCAATGGGAGCCGCAGCACAAGCGGGCAGGCGCACCAGCGCGGCGGTTTTGGGCACCGGCAGCGAGGTCAACGACACGGATCCTGTCGAATCCAACAACACCTCGATGATGCGGTGGCCGTAGTCTTTTTCTGAAAACGAGAGCGGAATGGGACTGCCGCAATAACAGAGACGTCCGCCATCCAGTTCCTGCGGTTTGTGGAGATGGCCCAGCGCCACGTAGGCGAGTTCTGCGGGGAATGTCTCCGCCCGCAGCGCCTCGGCCCCGCCAATGACCAGCCGGCGTTCGGAGTCGCGCGATTCCGCGCCGTCCTGCATATGGCAGTGGCCCAGTGCCACCAGCACCGCCCCGGGATGAGTTGCGTCCCGC
>JANNVM010001217.1:0-6769 GCA_031414455.1 Verrucomicrobiota bacterium | reverse complement strand
TCTTTGCCGGCATACCAGCCTGCCGGTTGATCACCCTTCAGGGTTACCGTCCCCTCTTTGATTACGGGCGGAGTGGGTTCCGTCCCTTTGGCCCATGAATCCGGGGCATCTTTATAACCGGCATACACTTTGTCCCCTTCTTCAAACCGCGCGCTTCCCGGGGGTAAAAGATGCCAGCCAAGGGCGCGGTTGCCGATGCAGCTCTTGAGAATCATCACGGGCGCATCGACCGCATTGCCGACGACATGTCCGATTCCGAACTCCACGCCAATGGTGGTTGACTTGAATATTTGCTCTGGTTGCGCGACGCCCAGCCACTCGTTATTCATCAACCCATTCCCCTGCATCATCCGCACAAAGCGGACATCTTTGCGCTCCGACCAGTTGCCGGCCTCATCCACGAGATAGGGATATTTCATCTTGGTCTTTACGGCATGCCCCAGAGACCCCTCAGGTTTGCCTTTGTCGCCAGCGTTAATCCTCCCCATGCCAACCATGTTCGACTGGCCCAGCAGGATGAAGACCTGGACGGGTTTTGCCATGTCGGCGGGTTTGCCGTCGTGGCGCTTGATTTCGGGCGCTGCGTTTTGCGCGGACGCTGCGGTGCCGAGCGCGGTGGTGATGGCGATGCAGGAAAGAGCGAACGCTCTGCGGGTGATGCGGTGTTGGTTCATGATTCGTTGTTGATTTGGAAAGGCGACACTTTGAATGGAAACGTCTTCGTCGCAAAATGCCTCTGATTCTCAGCGGAGCGAAGCATTTTCCTATTGACGCCCTCTCCATTATTTGGAGATGTTTTTGGGAATGGCACTCTTACGTCGTCTCACCGTTTCAGAAAGTTGAAGGGCGAGTGGGCGGGGACGTAGTCGGAATGGAGGGCGCGGCGGATGGCTGGGAAAGGGAGACGGAAGCATGATGAATTGAGAACGGGGCTTCCTTTCATCCTGCTGCATTCAGCCTTCACGCTTGATCCCGAGTTTTCATCAGGCGGCAGGCACAACCGGCTCCCGGAAAGACGCGCCCCGTTCAGAGCGAGGGCGGCGTCCTTGAGCGGGAGGGTCTGAAAATTGGCGGGGGCGGATTTCATGAAGGCTATTTGAGGCGTTTCACGCTGCTGGCAGAAAGCAGGGTGCGCATCTGGGTGATGGCGATTTCATTCAGCTTGAGCAGGCGCTCGGGCTGGGGCAGGCCATGGCGGATGAGAACGGAATTGAGGCTTTCGAGACTGGTGAGAACAACGAGTTGTTCCAGCGGAGCGTGGTCGCGGATGTTTCCCTCGGCGTCAGGGTGGGCGTCCCGCCATTGTTTTGCGGTCTGGCCAAAGAGGGCGACATTGAGCAAGTCGGCTTCGTTGGCATAAACGAGCGCGGTCTGAGCCTTGGTGATGGACGGCGGGATGAGCGTCTCCTTGATGGCATCGGTGTGGATGCGGTAGTTGATCTTGGCGAGAGTGCGCTGGAGGTTCCAGCCGAGCTGGAGGCGGTCGTTCTCGTCGTCCTTGAGGCGGCGGAACTCTTTAACCAAATAGATTTTGAATTCTGGGCTGATCCACATGCCGAACTCGAAAGCGATGTCGGGGTGAGCGAAAGTGCCGCCATAGCGCCCCGCCGTGGCCTTGAGGCCGATAGCGTTTGTTTTCTCGACCCACTCCTTGACGCTGATCTTGTAGCTGTTCAGTCCGGCTTGACTTTTAATTATGGCGAATTCGCCATAATTAAAATCCGGGTTGAATACGGATTCCCAGATGCCGAGGAACTCCACCGTATTCCGATTTCGCAGCCAGTCGGAGATGAAAAAATCACCGTCCTTAGCCCGGAGCATGTCGGTGAGAGAAATGTAATCGCCCTCCTTGCCTGTGAGGATGGATACGACCGTTCCCTGGACCTCAATCGTGGCGGCTTTCGATTTTTTCATGGGAAGTATTGGTCTGGTCACTGCACGATTGGATTCCACACCTTCCGAAACCCCAGCCCCTCGAAGTCCTTCACGTTCACCGTCGCGAGTTCGGTCACGCCCTGGGCGGTCATGGTGAGAGCGGAGCGGGTGTCGTAGATTTTGCGGAAGGCGAAGTCTTTGGAGCGGGCTTTTTGCCAAAGGGTGTCGTGCAGCGGGCGGCTTTCGGTGGGGAAGCCGATGAGCCGCCAGCGGGGATGCGTGCGGTAGATCTGGATGACTTCGACGGCTTCGTCGGCGGGGAGCGGGTGCTTGAGCACGGCGGAGTTGCGCAGCAGTCCGTAGAGTTCGGCGAGGATGAACTCGGAGATGGCCACTTCCTCGTCGCGTTGAATAGAGGTCAGCCATGCGTGGGCGGATATATGTTTCATTTTACTTGAGCCGGATGAGTTCCGGTGTGTCCGTCGAAGCTTCGATGGCGGCGATCGTTTCGCGCGCGGACTTGGCCTTCACGAGCATCAGTCCGCGCGGGATTTACTTCCCGCTCACGTCGAGGCAGAACAGTTCACCGGAGACGTTGCGGACGTAGATCTGGCCATTCGCCAGCACGGGGACGGTCCAGCACTTCTTTGCGATGACCTGCGCGCGGGCCAGTTCTTCAAAGCGCTTTGAGGATGCGGTGATCAGCAGCAACTCTCCCATCTCGCTGAGGCAAATCAACTTCCCGTCTCCCGCCATGAGTGAGCCGACGCCGAGGCCTTTCTGCGCCCATTGCGTCGCGCCGGTCTGCCAATTGAGGCAACGCAGCTCGCCACCGCGGTTCCCGGCGAGGCCGTGGAAGGTGTAAAGATGGCTGTCGAGCACGACACTCGCGTTGAACTGCACGGCGGTGCCGGTCTTCCAACCGGCCACGGGAGAACCGTCGCGCAGGTTGAGTTTCACGGCCGCAGTGTTTTCGCCGGAGAGCAGCACCGTCCCGTCATGCAGCACCGGGGCACAGGCACTGGTGTCGTTGCCGCTGACGAATTTGCTCTGCCAGCGAACTTTGCCGGTGGCGAGTTCGAAACAGAAGAAGTCACCCAACCGGCTGAGATGAAAGACGCGGTCGCCGTCGATCGTCGGCGTGCCCGTGGTGCCGCCCTCGAAATACCTGTTCCCGAGTGGCGCGGCATAGCTGTGCTTCCACAGTTCCTTGCCGGTCGCTGCGTCGAAACACCAGACCGTGTCCTGTCCCTGCGCCTGACCATCGTGACCCGTGGTGACGACTCTGCCCCCGCTGACCGCAACAGTGGAAAAGCCGACCCCAAGCTTGGCGCGCCACGCGGCCTTCGGCCCGTCCGCAGACCAACTCGAGTTCCAACCCGTCTCGCGCGAAATGCCGTTCAAGTCCGGCCCGCGAAACCGGGGCCAGTCGGCGGCGGGTGCTGGCAGGAACGCAACGGTGAGGAAGCCAAGGCAAAGGGCGGAACGCAGGGACGCGAGCTTGCCGGTGGCACCGTGATTCCAGTCGTGCTTCGCCCTGGCGGGAATGGCCTCGCCTTTGGTGAGGTCGGGCACCTTCATCCGGCCCTTGTCTGCGGCGAAAGCAGGAAGCGGCACAGTGAGGATGGCAGCGAACGTGGGTGCGAAGAGTGGGGGTTTCATCAATTTTTCTGCTCGGATTTTTCGCTCCGGCCGCACCGTGGATGGTCAGAATGGGGACGGGCGCGGGGCTTCTTCCGTGTGAATGAGCGGAAGGTCATTGGGCTTTGGGTTTACCAGCCTCCGGCGGCAACGCGAGGGCCAGCGCGGTCGTGGCCCAGCTCGCGGCGGCGATGGAGATGAACTGGTCCTTGCCGTGCGGATAGCCGGATTCGTAATACTTTTGAAATGGTTCGCTGCGCGTCTTCACATGCCACGAGCCGTCCGCGAGCTGGTTTGCCAGGAGGAAGCGAAGGCCTTTGCGCCAAGCCGGGTCGCTGGTGGCGAGCCCGCCGCCCAGATGCAGCGCCACGAGCGCCGTGCCGGTGGCGTAGGCATCGCTCTCCATGTCTGACATTTGCGCCCAGCCGCCGTCCGCGCGCTGCGTTCCGAGCAACTCCTGCGACGCGCGGCCGATATCCTCCTGAGGAGCGCCCGCCACCTGGAGCGCCCGCAGTCGCGACACGCGGTCCTCTGTATCTTTGGCCGGTGCTTTGATAAGCCACTGCCGCACCTGCTCGAACCGGCGGTCAATGCGTTCACGCTGCTCCGGCGTGCCGAACGTCTTCAGGGCGCGGAGCGCGAGATGAGTGGATGTGAACGCGCTCTGCTCCATCGGCGCCCGTATCGTCCTGGTTTCCCAGTGGTCGAGGTCTTTCTGATAGAGCAGAAAATACTCCGCCAGAGCGGCGGTCGTCGCATCCGGTTTCCACCCTCCGTTTTCGAGGGTCCACAGCGCACAGCCTGCCGTGTCCACCTCGCCGCCCTGGCCACGACCTTCAAGGTAGGCGCCGCGGTCCTTCTCAAGAACGCCCGCCGTGAATTCAAGCTGCCTCCGGAGCATCTCCGCATCGACGGCGAACCCGCGAAGCCGCGCCGTGGTCAGCGCCATTACGGGCAGCCCTTGATTGTGACACGTGAAACAGTTCGCCCGTTTCTCCATCGAGCCCTGCGCGCCTTTCACCAAAAGCGGCAGCGATTTCTCCACCGCAGACCGGATGGCTTCAATCCCGGGATCGCTGTCGCCGGCCCTGACAACTTCCTCAGCACTCGCAATCCGCACGAGGCAGAAGGCCATGACGCAGACAACTGTCGTTCGGATGCTGAGGAGCTTATTCATTGCGAAGGAATGCGCGGACTGAGTGATTTCAGGTGTCTCTGCCAGGAATTTGAAGATCCGGATAACAGCCATCACAGCACCGGCGTGAGGCCCATCACGAGGTCGAACTTTCCCGCGAGTTCGCCCGCCTTCGATCCTGCGACGGGCTTAAACTCGACCTCAAGCCGCTCCGGATTCTTGACGCCGCGCCGCACGCCGTCCGCGGCGTTGAGCGGATGATCCTTGATGTGCAACTCGGTGGACCACTTGTCGCGACCCGGGAGCTTCACCGCATAGTGAATGTGCGGGCAACGACCGCCGTAGGCCAGGGGCTTGATGGTGCGGAAAAGATATTCGCCGGATTCGCCGGTGAGGAAACGGCCGTAGCCCTGAAAGTTTTTGTCCGCCTTCGCCTTGTCACCGCCGCCGCTGTGGATGTAAATGCCGTTCCGATCCGCCTCCCAAATTTCGACGATGGCATTGCGAATCGGTTCGCCATCGGGACCGAGCACGCGACCGCTCACGTAGCTGATCTCGCCGACCGCCGGCGTGAGCCCGTCGTTGATGATGATGAGATCGTTGTCAGTATCGAGCGGCAGATGATCGGGATAGAACGGCCCGAAGCCGACGCCCGGCGTCTGCTGGAGCGCGGCGGCAAAGGCTCCCGGCGCGGTGAGGAAAGCGGCGCTTAGTCCGAGCGTGTGGAGAAACTGGCGGCGATTGGGGTGTATGGTTTTCATGTTATGCGTGTTTTGTTTTGTATGCTGTTCAGAGATTCCGACGATCATGGGAAACTTTTTTTATGCTTAAATACGGATAGGACATTGTTTCTGACGTTCCGTGGATCAGTAAGGCGGTTGATTTCATAGTGTTTATGGCAAGACCACCACCAAATTGCATGTGGATGATCGGCTCGCTCACCGAAGCGGATTGCCTTCCCACAAGGCGGCAATCAACGCATACCCGGCGGAGTCCTGGTCCTTCAACTCGCACCTGACAAACGGGTAGTGATCGTTAACCAGGAAATAACTCGCCATCAACCCGGCAAAGTAATGCCTCTCGCTGACCAAACCGGGAAGCGGCACGCGCTGGCCGTCGAATCGCAACACTGATTTGTGTCCGCTGTCTTTTTTGGCCTGTTCATAGGCGGCTTGGATCTTCTTGCCCAGTTCGGAATCCTTCTTCGCAGAGTGGCGGTCGTAATAAGCCAACGACAACTCGTGAAGCACGTCGGACTGCTGGAGCAACGCCCATTTCAACATACTCTGCGGGTCGCGAATCTCCACAGCCCCAAACTTGTCAGGATTCACTCTCTCACCGGTCAACTGCCCGCTGCTGCCGCAATACCTGATGTACGGCCCCACCTGGCCGACCTCCAGCCAGACCGGCACCTCGTGCAACTGCTTGCGGCCCGGCTCGGCGATGAAGTGGTCGATCATGTGCAGCTTGTAGCTCAGCAGCGTCACCATGCTTGCACACAACCCCGGCTGATCCACCAACTGCGGGCTGACGTAGACGCTCCAGCCGTTGATGTTGCGCTTGTCGTATCGTGCCGTGTCGGTGTATTTCGCCCCAGTCGCGGAATCGCTGGCCCGGTCGGTGCCCTGCCGCACCTGCTGTTGGTAGGCCGCCAGGTCGTTTTCCAGCTTCAACACGTGCTCGGGGCCCACGCCCCAATAGCGTTCCACGAGCTTGGCCATCTGCGGATCGTGTTCTCGCAGCTCCGCCCGGACGAACGGATAGAAGTCGTTCACGGCGAAATAGGCTTCCGAGCTTTCGGCCCAATATTCCATGTGATTGGTGCGGGCGTAGTGGGAAGCGATGCGGCCGTCCCATACCTTGATTTTCTCGTAACTCCCCACTTTCATCATGCGATGGTAGTTGGCCCGGGTTTCCTGGTTCCCGTAGTCAAGGCCATTGCCGTTAAAGTGAAAATCATACCCGTGGGCCAATTCGTGAAAGACGACGAAGCAGGCGCGCGGGTCGCGATCGCGCGGCTGGCCCACGCTGCCGACATTCACGATGTAGCGGCGCTGCGGGTCGAGCGAGAGCGTCCCGACCGGAAGCGAGCGGCACCCCGCGGGGTCGGCCATGAAG
>JANNVM010001216.1:0-1532 GCA_031414455.1 Verrucomicrobiota bacterium | reverse complement strand
AGCGGGGGCGAAGGGAGGGAGCGGAATTGATTCATGTCGCGGCAGATTATCCGGTGGTTGTTGAATGCCAAGACCAGTCTCGCGGCACGCGCCCCGGATGTCCCTTTCAATAGAGTTCATCGTTCAATCCTTGCGTTCCTCAATGCCGCGGATAGCCTCGGGACGCGATGTCTCGGGGAGCAGCCCCAGGGCGTTGCCAACGCCAACAAGGGCCACCGATGAAACTAACTTTTCTTTTTGCACCGGCACTTCTGCTGCTGGTTCCCACCGCCGGAATTTCTCAGACTCCATCGCCGGACAAAGCAGCAGATCCTGGCAAAGCGACCGCCGCACAACCGGTGTCCGCTGCTGTGCCCAACTTCTTCGGAGTGCCCTGCGCGGCGAAGGCGGTGCAGCCCGCGGATTTTGCCGGACTCTTGCCGGCAGAGGTTTTTCAGGTAGGAATCGGCATGGGACAAATCGAGGTTGGTGCGCTAAGAAAGGCTCCGAAAAATTTTATTGCCACTGACAAACTCGGAGGGGAGTTCATGTTCGCCGAAGGCCATTATTCCTATACGAACGTGCGTGAGCCGGGGAAGCCAATTGCCAGCGTAACGGAGCGAATCTTTTTCGATAGTTGGAACGGTTCACCGCCCACGCGGGAGAGGGTGAAGAGGTTCAGCGGAGGACTCTACAAGACCCTGGGCCATCCTGGCAAAGTGTACGAAAGCCCGGCCCGCCGCGGACTGGCGATGTTGTGGGAAACTCCCGCACATTCCATTCGGATCACTTATGAGGTGCAATCGTACGGAAGGCCCCGCGCCGTGCTCGATATTCGTGATAAAAAGCTAATGCCCCGGGATATTGAGCGACCCGGCGATTGGGTGGAGGCCAAAGTGGCTGCCGGGCCGGCGGGATTCCGCGCCAGGTTCGACAAGTGGCTGCCGACATTCCTGACCGATGCCGAAGAGATCAAGGCGCAGGAGGCTTACGTGAAGTTGAAGGCTGCCATGGAGAAGTCTGCTGCCGCCGCGGCGGAAACACCGCCGAAAACGAGAACCGTAGGGGGAGGAACCGGTGAGGCGAGCGTTACCGTTGAAGTGAAACTGAAGAAGAAGGAGGAGTCCGGCGACAAGACCCCGGAGGACGGGAAACCAGCCAAGCCTTAGTTTGGGCGTTGCCATGAAGCCGGTGCTGCCGTGGTTCAGCAAAGCATGGACACGTCCCGCGGCGTGGTCCATCGTTCGCGTTATGAAACTTCTGTCCCGTGTTTTGTTGTTTACTGCCCTGGTTTTTGTCAGCCCGTCGCAGGGCCAGGAAGCCGGGGCTGGCAGTCCCGCGCAGGTCACTCTCCGGTTCGACTGGGTCTCGCTCCCCCACGCCGACGCTGACCGTCTGATCCGCCAACAACTTCAGTCTGTGCAGGATGCCGCCGCGCTGCGCAAGTCCGTGGATGAATTGATCGCTGCCGGAAAGGCCACT
Organism: Verrucomicrobiota bacterium; assembly: GCA_031414455.1. GTDB lineage: Bacteria > Verrucomicrobiota > Verrucomicrobiia > Verrucomicrobiales > V1-33 > V1-33. Next base: position 71 of record JANNVM010001216.1, on the reverse strand, counting down.
CTTCTCGACATCAATACGCTCGTCGTGCGCAGCGGTCAGCGGGCCAAAATCGAGACCATCCATGAAAAACC
>JANNVM010001215.1:0-4454 GCA_031414455.1 Verrucomicrobiota bacterium | reverse complement strand
GTCACGCGGCACGAGCAGGTGCTGCCCTGACCGCCGTAGAGCCAGCCGTCCATGCCCCAGACGAGGCCATTGGCCACCGAGTGCGAATCCTCCAGCCCGAAACCTGTGAGCCTGACCTCCGGCGGGCCATCCGGAACGGCATCTTCGTTTTTGTCAGGATAAAATAGCAGGTGAGGCGTGTGCATGACCCACACACCGCCATGTCCGGCGACGGCGGCGTTGGCCAGATTCAGTCCGTCCTGGAAAACGCGGTGTTTATCATAGCGCCCGTCGCCATCGGTATCCTCATGCACCGAAACCACATCGCGCCCGCGGGCATGGTGCGGCGGCGCGGGGGGCACTGCGTCGTAGTGAGTACGGTAGTATTTGTCGCGGCTCACGGGTGTGACGCCGGCGGGATAGGGATACTGCCGGTACTGCGAAACCCACAGGCGCCCGTGCGCATCGAAACTCATGTGTGTCGGCTGCGCCACCAGCGGCTCATGCAGCAGGAGTTCACTGACAAACTCCGCGTGCGGTTCCATCTTCGCGGCGGATTCCTCCGGGGACAGTTTCGGTCCGGTCACCGGATGCGGCGACTCGCCGAGCAGGCGGTTCGACTCCCGATACTGATCAAACGCCGAGGCTGCGGGCTGGTCCTTCAATGATTTCCCGGGCCATGACGCATCATCTCCCGTGCGAAATTCCCAGACGCCGGCCAGGACGCATTCCTGGAAGTAGTCCATGACGAACGGTGCCTCGCCCATGAATCCGCCGGGGCCGGTCGCATTATACACCCGCACCGCAATTTCGTTCCACTCACCCTTCTTCAGCGTGCCCACCGGAACCTTGTAGCGGCGGACGCCTTCCCGCCCGGTTTTGAAGTCGGGCGGGAACTGTCCCGCGCCGCCCACGCGCACGCCATTCACGAAAGCCTCGTGAGCATCCGCCACATCCGGCACTGTTAGTGAGACGGACTCCTCAAACAGGTTCCGCTCGTGCGGTGTGAAAAACTCTGCATGTGGGAGGATCCATGTGCGATACCACGCGACGCCGTCATAGCCGGGTGCGGCACTCTCCCACGCGCCGGGTACGGTGACAGTGCGCCAGTCATCGGCACGGAGAGAGCCGGTCAGGAGTAATGACAGGAAGAGAATAAGGCAGCGGATCATGAATCCCTTTGGCTCCGACAAGGAATCGAGGCAAGTCCTACGCGCCCCGGAGAGATGGAGACTCCACCTCCGCCGGAAACCCTGCGGGAAAGCGGTATGCCGGTGCCACAGGCAGCTCCCGGTCACTTGCCACCGCCCCAGCCGCCGCCCAGGGCGCGGGCGAGGTTGGCGGCGGCGGCAGAGCGCTGGCCGGCGATTTGGGCGCGCGTCAGGCGGATGCCCAGCAGTGTGCGGTTCGCGTCCACCACCTCAAAGTAGGTGGCCAGTTTCGCCGTGTAGCGGTCGCGGGCGAGGCGGTCGGCGTCTGCGGCGGCGGATTCCGCAGCGGCGAGGGCGGCATCCTGGGAAGCGAGGCCTTTCAGATCGAGAAGGGCGTCTTCCACTTCCCGCAGCGCGGTGATGATGGACTTGCGCCAGAGCGCGGCGGCTTCGTCGCGCCGGGAAATGCCGGCCTTCACATTCGCGCTCAGCCGTCCGCCGGTGAAGACCGGCGCAGTGATAGAGGGGCCGATGGAAAGGAAGCGGTTTTCCCAGTTCAGGAATGTGGAGGCATCCAGCGTCTGGAGTCCACCGAGTCCGAGAAGTTTAAAGGATGGCAGCATCTCAGCCTGCGCCACTCCGATGCGGGCATTGGCGGCAATAAGATCCTGCTCCGCAGCGCGGATATCCGGTCTGCGCCGCAGCAGGGTGGACGGAATGCCCGGCTGAATTTCCGGCACGCGCAGTGGTCCGCCGGCAGCGGGCTTGAATTGTGAAGGCGGCTGACCGCAGAGTTCGGCCAGAGCGTTGGCGGCTGAGCCGCGCTGCCGTTTAATGCTTTCAATATCCGCACGTGCGAGTTCGAGTTCCGTGCGGGCGCGGGCCGTGTCCGCAGCAGTGATAACACCAGCGGCTTCCCGCGAAGTCTGCATTTCCAGAGCCTCGCGGCGCCATGTCAGAGTCTCTTCCAAAACAGCCGACTGGGCGCCAAGGGATCGCCACAGGAAGTAGGTTCGCGCGACCTCCGCAGCAAGTGTCAGGCGCTGGGCGGCGAGACGGTCTGCGGAGGCATCCAGCGAGGCGCGCGCGGATTCCTCTTCACGGCGGATGCGGCCCCAGAGATCGGGCTCGTAGCTCAGGTCTATCGAGGCGCGCAGAGGCGAAGTCGTGAGATCCGGCGCGTAGCCCGGCGGAGTCTGGAGGTTGCCGGCAGCAGTGCGGCTTTTTGCCAGAGTGGCGCCGGCATTCACCTGCGGCCACCATCCGGAACGCGCCGCGCCCACCAGGGCCCGTGCGGTCTCCACGCGCGCCCTGGCCGCTGCGATGTCCTGGTTCGCCGCCAGAGCCCGGGCAATGTGCGCATTGAGCGCGCTATCGCGGAACAGCCGCCACCATTCATCGGGCAGCGCACTGTTTGCTGTCGCACTACCCTCCTTCCATTTGCTGCCGGTGGCGGCACCGGGCTGTTCATAGTTGGGCCCCATGACGCATCCGCTCAGAATGAGCACTGCAGGGAGAAGTGATAAGACGCGGAACATGGCGGATCAGTTGGCGGCGGGGATTTCCTCTATGAGCGCATCCACCTGCTGACCGGCGTATATCTTCCGCTCTTTTGGCGGAGGCAGCCGGTAGATGACCTGGAGCACGCGGGTATCCACCCGTTCAGTGCTCGCGCCGGTGAGGGAGACTTTGGGAATGATGTAAGGTTCGATGCGTTCAAACTCCAGAGTCAGCGGGGTTTTGGTGTCGCCTTTGAGATAGGCGACAGCGCGCATCTTCGGCCGGATGCGCGGGGCGTTTTGCTCATCAATGTCAATGCGCACCTGGAACTGGTCGAGGTCGCCGAGGACGATGAGCGGGGCCTTGGGGGTGAGTCCGGCATACTCTCCTGCGCGGATGTTCACCTGGAGAATGGTGCCATCCCGCGGCGCGGTGACGGTGAGCCGGGCGACCAGCAGTTCCGTCTGCTGTACCTTCGCCTCAGCCGCTGTGGCCTGACTGCGGGCGGAAGTGAGCTGCGCTTCGGCCACGGCAGTGTCGCTCTGACGGCTGCGCACATCGTCCTGACTGACCGCGCGAACGTCTGTCACCGCCTTGAGACGGGCTAGCGCATCCGCGGCTTTATCCCGCGAGGCTGCGGCCACCGCAATGGCGGCGCGGGAGGCTTCCACTTCAGCCCGCTGGGAAACGAGTTGCGCCTTCAACTGCCGGTCATCCAGCCGCAGCAGAGGATCGCCCGCCTTCACCGACTTATCCACCAGCGCGAGCACTTCCTGCACGAGGCCGGCTTCCGGCACGCCAATGGCCACATTTTCGCGCAGGGCTTCGATGATGCCGGTGCCCGCCACCTGGTGGGCAAATGGCTTGACCGGCGGAGTCACCGGCGGCGGCGGCACGCCCCGCGGGGTCTGCGCGTGCAGCGTGCGCAGCACCAATATCATCGCGACAATGCCGGCGATGGCGGCCCCGAAGGTTCCGTAGCGGAAGATGAGTTTCATAGGTTAGTGCGTGGGGATGTGGTCGGGAAGTTCGCCGGCATCATGGACATCCACGATGCGTCCGTCATCCATCTGGGCAATGCGGTCGGCAAATTTGAAAATGCGGTTGTCGTGAGTGACCACCAGCGCCGCCCGCCCGGGACGCCGCGCGGTCTCGCGAAAGATCTCCATCACTGCGGCGCCGTTTTTGGCATCCAGTGAAGCCGTGGGTTCGTCGCAGATGATGAGGTCGGGGTCGTGGACGAGCGCCCGGGCGATGGCCACGCGCTGCTGTTCACCGCCCGAGAGTTGCGACGGCTTCGTTTTCCAGCGGTCACCCAGACCGACCATTCCGAGCCAGTGCCGGGCGCGCTCCTCGGCCAGACGGACTCTGGCCCCCTGGATAATGAGCGGGACACTGACATTTTCTGTTATCGTCAGCGTGGGGATGAGATTGAACTGCTGAAAGATGAAGCCGATGTGTTTGGCGCGGAAAGCCGTTAGCGCACTCTTTGACATCCGGTGCAGCGGCTGGCCAAAAACGGTGATTTCCCCGGCATCCGCGCCGAGGGTGCCGCCGATCAGACTGATGAGCGTGGTCTTCCCGCACCCGGAAGGACCGACGAGCATCATCAACTCGCCATCCCGGGCACGGAGGTCAATGCCGCGCAGCACGGTGCGGCGCGACTGTCCGTCACCGAAGGATTTCTCCAGACCGCGGACAGTGATGACGTCAGGGGAGTCGCTCATGTCATTAAGTCAGGCACGGAAGACCAACGCAGGTTAAAGTTTTACGACCTTGCGGATTCCCACCAGGGCGGCCACGCCACAGAATAAGAGGATGACC
>JANNVM010001214.1:0-5199 GCA_031414455.1 Verrucomicrobiota bacterium | reverse complement strand
AAGACCGCGACGGTCTTTCCGACCTGTGGGTGATTCTACCCGGCCTCAATCCTGCGAGGGGTGCCGACGCGTCGGCAGACCCGGATGGTGATGGGAACAGCAATCTTCATGAGTTCGCCGCGGGCACCGATCCGCGCGATTCCGCTTCACGGCTCTTCATCCGTGAAAACAACCTCGCAGCTTCAGAATGGACGATTACATTCCCAACCGTGCGCGGCCGGAATTATTTCATCGAACGCTCCGCGGCGCTCGGACCCGGCGGTTGGGTTCCTTTCCAAAGCCTTCCAGGCGATGGGGCGGAGCACGCTTCGGGAAACAACGTCTCCTTTTCACGCGAATTCTGGCGCGTCACCGTCACACGATAGCAATCTTCACCGCTCGAAATTATGTACTACTCCACTACTCTCCGTTTCGGAACGCTCTGCTGGCTTCTGCTCGCAGTTTCCCCGTTCGCTAGAGCCCAATGGGCCGGTTTCAACGATACTTCCACCACGCTGCAGACGAACACGTTCAGCTTCATCGGCACGAACGCAGCCGCCGGCGACACCAACGAGAACTACTACGACGGCGACATGGGTGACATTGACGGTGACGGCTGGATGGACCGTTCGCTGATTGCCCGCTACGGCCTGCTCCTCAACACGGGCGGCGGCCTGATGACGCCCGTGGCGAATACAATTACCGGCGGCACCTTGCGCTTTGGCGATAAGGACGGCGTCGGCAACGACGCGGCGCAATGGGCGGATGTGGATAACGATGGCGATTTCGACCTTATCCAGGGCGGCAATGGCGAGACGCTGGTCCTGCAAATCAACGCTGCGGGCCGCTTTAGCGGAAAGCCGATACCCAGCGTGAGCGCGCTCAACATCATCAATACCGATCTTGAGAAGGACGGAGACGTTGACCTCGTCATCGCTCACTCGTTTTGCTCCGATGCGCTCTGCGGGCATGGCTGTCCTGACACCAACTGCGCGGGCGGCACCTGGCCAAAAACGTTCAACATTCTGCGCAACGACGGCACCGGCGTATTCACAAACGTGACTGTTGCGGCCGGTTTCCCCGCCAATTTCGGGAATAATCTGATCATCGGCCCTGTCAGCGGAGACGTGGATGGTGACGGGGATTTCGACTTGATGATGATCAACGGCGTTGACCGGGCGATCACGCTCGCCCGCAATAACGGGGCAGGCGTTTTCACGCGCACGAATATTCCCTTCGCCGTCGCGATGGCGGCCATCCGCCCGATCAGCAGTGGCTTCAGTCAGGGGATGAACCTCGGGGACATTGATGGCGACGGCGATCTCGATCTGGTCGCCGCCCTTGTGCGTGACACCGCCGGCTCGCCCTCTCCCCGGGTGGGCCACGCGGTCTTCATCAACGACGGCACTGGCATGTTCGTGGAGGAAACGGCGACGCGGTTCACAGTTGCGGGGACCAGCTTTTTTACGGGCGGCAATGGGAAGCTGATGGATGTGGATTACGACGGCGACCTGGATTTCTTCGCCTTCAACGGAGACACGAAACATCTTCAACTTTATCGGAACGACTCTACCGGGCGCTTCACCTATGACGCTGCGCAGTCGCCCACCTTCACCGGCGGCAGCGCTACCGGCACCGGGGCTGACACCGATGTGACCGATCTCAATCGCGACGGTGCCTACGACGTTTGGATCGGAGCCGCGGGTTCCGATCCCCGCATGCTGCTGAATACTTTCCAGGCTCCGGATGGCGTGCCCGCGAATCAGCCGCGCAGCTTTGCGGTCACCGGCGCCGCGGGTGGCGTGACCCTGTCATGGCAGCATCCGCCTTACCCGGACGTGGCGCGCTGGTATAAAGTGTACCGCTCCACCGCACCCGGGCTCGCGCCCACTGACCGGCGCGTGATCAAGCGCCTCGCGCTGAGCCGGCATCAGGATGAAGGATTTGCCGCGCCGCTCACGCGCTTCACCACGACCGCTGCCCTCGGCGATCCCGATGTCGTTCTCATTGGATCGAACAACGAAGTGCGGTTCATTGACCGTACTGCCCAGGCGGGCGTGGCTTATTACTATTCCGTCGCGCACGTCGGGACTGAAAACATTGAGAGCGTCCCGACTTCCGAGGCGACCGCGCGCGTGCCCGCCAGCGCCGGAACGGACACCACGCTGCCGGACCTTGAGATCATCAGTCCCACGATGCAGGACCAGACGCCGTATGCGCGCATCGTTCTCCATTACGCCGATGGTGGCAGCGGCATCGCACCGGCGAGCCTCCGGGTTTCCTTCAATCGGGCCGTTGGAGGACGTGCTGCCAACGCCGACTTCAGCGACATCTTCTTCCGCAAAGACAATCGCGCCTATATCGCTGCGCTAACCGGCGCATTCACGCTGCCGGCGAATCTTCTCACGACGATGAACGCGACCATTGCGGACAATGCCGGCAATGCACGGACGCGGACTGTGCAAATTTTTCCCACGGTCCCAGTGCCCGCCGTTCCAAGCGCCGTGCTCACCTCCAGCGTCACCGGTCTCGGCCCGATGTCCGTGGATTTCAACGGAACCAACTCCACCTCGACCGGCACGAAAATCATTCGCTGGGATTGGTATTTCGGCGACGGCACCACGGCGCTGGGCCGCACGGTGCGCAAAGACTTTCCGACCGGCGGCACCTATCCAGTCACTCTCCTCGTGCGCGATCTGCGCGGCGGGGCGTCGGCAACGACAACCAGCGTCACGGTGGCCGAATTGAGCATCGCGCCCATCTCGTTCACGGGAGGGAATTTCGCGTTCTCCTTTCCCACGGCTCCCGGACGCACCTACACCGTTGAGCGAAGCCTTTCTTTTGCGCCAGCAAGCTGGACTGCGCTTCAGACAGTGGCCGGCGACGGCTCCGTCAAATCCTTCAGCGGCTCCAGTGCCGGCGACGCAAGACAGTTTTATCGGGTGCGCACGCCATGAACTCGACGGGCAGGCCTCTGAACGCCCATCGGATTCTGCCGTAACTCAGCTCGGAAGAAGCTCACGACATGACACCGGCACCCGTCATCGCCGCACAACCAAAAGGCAAAGCCTGGCACAGCCAGTCTGCCGGGGAAGTGCTGGCGCAGCTTGGCTCCGCAGCGGCAGGACTTTCGGCGACGGAAGTCGCCCAACGCCTCGCAGCCGACGGCCCGAACGAGTTGAAGGAAAGCAAGCGCATCAGCCCGCTGCAGATTTTCTTCAGCCAGTTCAAGAGCCTCATCATCTGGATACTCATCGCGGCCGGGGTCATCTCCGGCGTGCTTGGTGAAATGGTGGACGCCATCGCTATCCTCGCCATCGTCGTCCTCAACGCCGTCATCGGCTTCTACCAGGAGTTCAATGCGGAGAAGTCCATCGCGGCGCTCAAGAAGATGACCGCGCCGCAGGCCAAGGTGCGTCGCGACGGGCAGGTCACTTCGATTCCCGCCTCGGGAATCGTCGTCGGTGACATCCTCGCGCTGGAAGCCGGTGACCTCGTCGCGGCTGATGCCCGGCTCATGGAAGCGGCCTCGCTCAAGTGCATTGAGTCCGCGCTGACTGGCGAGTCGGAGTCAGTGACGAAGCAGCCCGCGACTTTGGAACAGAGCGACATCCAACTCGGCGACCGCGAGAACATGGTGTTCATGGGAACGAGCGTCGCGGCGGGCACTGGCCAGGCCGTCGTTGTAGCCACGGCGATGAATACCGAGTTGGGTCGCATCGCGGGACTGATTGAAGAGGCGGGTGCTGAAGAGGGCACTCCGCTGGAGAAAAAGCTTCAGTCCTTCGGGCGAGTGCTGGTATGGGCGGCGCTGGGCATTGTCGCACTGCTCTTTGGGCTGGGCCTGCTTCGGGGGACGAAGCTATTTGAATTGACGATGACCTCGGTCAGCCTCGCTGTCGCCGCGGTGCCGGAAGGGCTGCCGGCAGTGGTGACGGTTGCTCTTTCGCTTGGCGTTCTGCGCATGTCCCGCCGTCGCGCGCTCATTCGTAAACTGGCCGCGGTCGAGACGCTCGGTTCAACCAGCGTCATCTGCACGGACAAGACCGGCACCTTGACCGTTGGCGAGATGACCGCGCGCGTCCTCTATGTCGCGGGCCAAAGCTACGAAGTCACCGGCGAAGGCTACGGGCCGGATGGTGAAGTCCACATCGAGGGCAAGAAGGCGGATACCCAGCACACCGCGCCGCTGCTCGAACTGGCGACCGTCCTCCTCGGCTGCAACAATGCGCATCTCGCTGAGGAAGGCGGAACATGGAAAGTCATCGGCGATCCCACCGAAGGTGCATTGCTTGCCGCTGGTCGCAAAGCCGGCGGCGACCGTGAGCGCATTGAGAAGGAGCTTCCGAAACATCACGAGATTCCTTTCGAGTCTGACCGCAAACGAAGCTCGGTCATCCGCCGGATGCCGGACGGGAGGCTCCGCGCCTTCATCAACGGTGCGCCCGATGTGCTGCTGGATCGCTGCACACACCTCTACACAAAAGACGGAACACGACGCCTGAAGGATGAAGATCGTCAGGCCATCGCCGCACAAAATACCGCAATGGCCAGTCAAGCCCTGCGCGTGCTCGGCTCGGCATGGCGCGACCTGGACAACGCTTCTCCCGCTGACCTCACGGCGGACGCCGTGGAGCACGATCTCGTGTTCGTTGGTCTCTCGGGCATGTATGATCCGCCGCGTCAGGAGGCCAAGGAGGCCGTCGCCAAATGTCGCGCCGCCGGCATTCGTGTGGTGATGATTACCGGTGACCATCCGCACACCGCGACGGCCATCGCGCGGGAAATCGGCATCGCTTCCGACGACGACGTGGCCATCGCGGGTGTCGAGTTGGACAAGTTGTCCGACGACGAACTGCACAAGCGCGTCTCCAATATCGCTGTCTATGCCCGCGTCACCGCCGCGCACAAGCTGCGCATCGTCCGGGCATGGAAAGCGAATGATGCGGTGGTCGCGATGACCGGCGACGGCGTCAACGACGCCCCCGCCATCAAAGGTGCCGACATCGGCATCGCCATGGGGATAGCAGGAACGGAAGTCACTAAGCAAGCGGCGGACATGATTGTCACTGATGACAACTTCGCCACCATCGTCGCCGCCGTCGAAGAGGGCCGCGGCATCTACGACAACATCCGCAAGACCCTGCAATATCTGCTGGCAGGCAACACCGGCGAACTCCTCCTGATGACCCTCTGCGTGGTCATCGGATTCCCCGCACC
>JANNVM010001213.1:0-9110 GCA_031414455.1 Verrucomicrobiota bacterium | reverse complement strand
GACATCGACACCCGCAGCGACATCTATGCGCTGGGAATTCTGTTGTACGAGTTGCTCACCGGCAAACCGCCCTTTGACGCCAAATCGCTGGCCTCCGCGGGTTACGAGGAAATGCGGCGCATCATCCGCGAAGTCGAGCCGCCGAAACCATCGTCGCGGCTGAGCACTGTCGCCGGCGAGGAACGCACGACCCTGGCGAAAGCCCGGAAGATCGATCCTGACAAACTCAGCCGCCTCGTCGAGCCGGATCTCGACTGGATCGTGATGAAGGCCATCGAGAAGGACCGCGCGCGCCGTTACGAGACAGCCAACGGCCTCGCGCTGGATATCGAGCGATTCCTTGCCGACGAACCGGTGAGCGCGACGCCTCCCAGCGCCGGCTACCGGTTCCGGAAGTTTGCCCGGCGCAACAAAACGGCGTTGCGCATGGCGGCGGGAATCGCGGCGCTGCTCGTGACAGCCACGACAGTTAGCACATGGCAGGCCATCCGCGCCACGCAGGCGGAGAAGAAGACCGCCGCTGAACGCGATGCGAAAGAAGTGGCCCGGCGCGACGCGACCACCGCCGAAAAACTGGCCAATGACCGGCTGGCGCAAGTATCGTCCGAACGCGACGCCAAAGAGGAGGCGCGTAAAGATGCTGAGGCGATCTCGACGTTCCTTGCCGAGGTCTTCCAAAGTCCCGACCCTGAGCGCGACGGACATACGATCACAGTCGTGGAGTTGCTTGAAACCGCGGAGAGGAAGTTGCAAACGCAACTCGCCAGGCAGCCCGCGCAACGGGCCAGACTGCAGTCGGTGATCGCCGACACCTGGCAGGCCCTGGGCCTCTATCGCGAGGCCATCGCGATAGAGGAAAAGGTACTGGCATACCACCGGACGGCCTCCGGCGCAGGCCATGCCGAAACCGTTACGGCGATGGGCCGTCTGGCGACTTCCTGCATCTATGCCGGCCGCTTCGACGAGGCGCTCCATCTGCAGGAGGAAATGTTGTCACGCCTCCGGGAAGCATTTGGCACAGGGCAGCGGGGAACTCTTGAGGGAATGAGAGTGATAACCAACCTGGCGAATCTCTATCAGGAAGTCGGCCGCAGGGACGAGGCGCTGAAAATTTTAGAGGACATCCTGCCCCGCCTCAAGGAACGATTCGGAGCGGAACACCTGGAGACCGTTCCCGTCATGCACAACCTTGCCCACTGCTACTTCCTTGCCGGTCGCTGGGCCGAGGCACTCCCGATACAGGAAGAGGTCCTGACAATTCGCCGAAAACTGCACGGTCCGGAGCACCCCGAAACACTCGGTGCGATGCACAACCTTGCCATGTATTACCAGGATGCCGGCCGCGACACGGAGGGGCTCGCGTTGAATGAGGAAGTGCTGAAATTGCGCCGCCGGGTGCTGGGTCCGGAACATCCTGACACCCTTAAGACGATGGGCAACCTTGCGTATTCCTATGGCACGGGCGGCCGCCCTGACGAAGCTCTCAAACTCCAGGAGGAATTGCTCGCGCTTTACCGCAAGGCGACTGGCCCGGAGCACCCTAACACGCTCATGGCGGCGATGAATCTCTCCGTTGCTTACCGGCAGGCGGGGCGCCTTCCGGAGGCAGTCGCACTCCTGGAGTCATCACTGGTCACCATGCGGCGCGTGCTCCCGCAGACACACCCCTGGCTCGCCACCGCCTTGCAGAACATGGCCGAACTCTGCGAGTTGACGGGACGCGAAGAGGACGCGGCGCGCCTGCGCGAAGAGCTGGCGGACGTTTCGAAAAAGCAGTCTGCGAATGCAGCGAGCGTCGCCAATACCCTGGCAGCGTTGGCCCAGCCTCCCCTCACATCGCAGAAGCCACCCCCTGAGATGCCGGTCACCGCCACCCTCATCCCGCCGGACTCCGAATGGAAATGGCTGCATCCCACTGACGGTATTGACCCCGCCGGAGCGGATCCGGATTTCCACACCACGTTCTTCTCTCCGGCCTACGATGATTCCTCATGGCAAACCGCAAAGGACAGTGCTGATCCTGACGGAGGCTTTGGTTATGGCCGCGGCTTCAAAGGAGTGGATATCGGCCAGCCGGAAAACGCGGCCCATCGCCGCAGCGCTTATCTTCGCCATCGCTTTAACTCGGACAGGCAGCACGCAAACCTCGAACTCCGCTGCCAGCGCGACGACGCCATCATTGTCTATCTCGACGGCACAGAGGTGTTGCGCGACAACCTGCCCGCAGGCCCTGATGCCTCCGGACTCTTTGCAATTGTTCCGCAGGCCGCCGCCAACGACGGTGTCGTGCACCGCTTTCCGCTCGCTGGCACCCTGGAGCCCGGCGGGCATGTTCTCGCCATTTCCCTGCACAACACCGCGCCTCCCAGCACCGACCTGCGCCTCGGCGGGATCACCCTCGTGGAGACCGGAACCGATGCCTTGCAGGGACAGGATAGTGAAGAAGGCAACCGGCGGTGAACTGTTGGAGGTGTCTTCTCCAGAGGCGCGGAAGGATGATAGAAAACACCACCAGAATTTTTTTTGGCGGGTTTTTCCGGCCCACGTCGCGTTGTGGTTTGAAAGGACATTCCAAACCATGAAAACAATCCACACACTTCAACACCCCGCGCTGCATGCGCCGGCGCTTCTCGCCATTCTCTTTGTGCTCCTCCTCGCCCCGTGGGCCGGCGCGCAAAGTTACACCCCCACCGACATCACCGCTCCCGGCGGCTTCTTCCGGGCCGAAGCGATCAACGACAGCGGGCAGCTTGCCGGCGGCTACACACCATCCGGCGGCATCGAACTGCCCGCCGTCTGGCACGACGGCGTCCTGTCGCCGTTGCCGCTCTACCCCGGCACCGTCTCCGGCTGGGCGCAGGGTCTCAACAACGCGGGGCAGTTTGTGGGGGCCTGTTCCACGCAGCTATCCGACGGAAGTCTGGTCCCGCAGGCCTGTGTCTGGGAAAACGGGACGGTCCGCATGCTGCCGCGCATCACCGGAACCCATCAAAGCGCCGCATGGGCCATCAACGATGCCGGCAACATCGTCGGCCACGTTTATACTCCGACCACCTCCGACGAGGGCCGCGAGGCGGTCATCTGGCAGGGCAACTGGGTCGCCAAACTTCTGCCCCCCGCAGCGGGAGCGCAAACATGGGCGCGGGCGATCGACAACTCGGGCCGCGTGGCGGTGTCATGGGCCACAGATCCGATCATGTTCGGCGACGAATGGCATTCCGCGCGCTGGACGCCGCAAATTCCAAACGGCCTGACAGGAACGATGACGACTCTCGCGGCCTACGGTTCCGCTTACGATATCAACGATGCCGGCGTGGTCTGCGGCATCTATGGCTACGACGCTGTGGTGTGGGACGGCTCGAATCAGATGTTCCTGGGCAGCGCCTACGAGGGCGAAAGGACCGCGCGGGGCATCAATGACTCCGGCGTGGCGGTTGGAGACAATTTTGACTACGACTCCTACGGCTCCACAGCGCTGGTCTGGACCAGCGCGTCCGGCGGTCAGGAACTCAATGTGCTGCTGAACTCATCCACTGCCCTCGCCGCCCCCGGCAGTCTGTCGGCTGCCCTCGCCGTCAACGGCCCGGGCCAGATCATCGTCTCGACAGACCAGGGCCATTACGTCCTGCTGACCCCGTCCTCAGAGCCTCCCGCACCGCTTTTCCCCGCGCCGCCACAGGTCGCTGGAATCACTGCGGCCGACCGGGCAGTGTGGCTGTCGTGGACCCACGTTTCCTTCGCGACCGGCTACAATGTGAAGCGGGCCACCGTCAGCGGAGGGCCGTATGTCACCATCGCCACAGCAATCCCTGACCCCGGATTTCACGATACCACGGTGGTGAACGGTATCCGCTATTACTACGTCATCTCGTCCACCAACGGATCCTATGAGAGCGCAAACTCACCGGAAGTATCGGCCAGGCCGCTGGCTCCTCCTGTCGCACCAACCGCTCTGGCGGCCACGCTCTCCAAGCTGGGCCGGAGCGTTCAACTGCGGTGGACGCAATCCGGAAGCCCGGACATCACGCGGAACCTCATCTATCGTTCGACGAATGGCGGGGCCTGGGTGCCAATCGCCGAAACGAACGCCGGAACCTCTTATCTGGACAGCAACCCGGCCCGGCGCGCCAACTGCTCCTACAAGGTCACCGCTCTCAATGCCAATGGTCAGGAAAGCCCTTACTCCAACACCGTGACGGTGCGGACGAAATGAACCCGTGCCGCTGGTCGAGTTCCCGGGGCTTCGGCAATAGCCGAAGCCCCGGATCGCGCTTCAAAAAGCACATGGATTCTTATGGCGGCCCCTCCCGGTCTGCGGCACCATTCCCCCAGCGATGAACGAAGCCCATTCCATAGCCAGCCGGCTCATCGAAGTCTTCAACGCCGCCCAGGAACTGCCTCCGGGGGAAGAGCGGAGGCGGTTTCTCGACGATGCCTGCGGCGACGACACAGCGCTGCGCGCGGAGGTGGAACAACTGCTCGAAGCGGATGCGAGCGGTGCCGGCTTTCTGAAAATGGACACCGCTGCTCCGCCGGCGGGCGAAGCCACCGCCGTCCACATTCCATCCGAGCAGCCCGGTGCGAGCATTGGACCGTACAAGCTGCTGGAGAAAATCGGTGAGGGAGGATTCGGCACGGTATGGGTGGCGGAGCAGCAGCGCCCGCTGCGGCGCAAGGTGGCGCTGAAGGTGCTGAAGCCAGGCATGGACAGCCGGCAGGTGCTGGCGCGCTTTGAGGCCGAGCGTCAGGCCCTGGCGATCATGGATCATCCGAACATTGCCACCGTCCATGATGGCGGTGTTTCGGCCGCCGGCCGGCCGTTCTTTGTGATGGAACTGGTCAAGGGCTTGCCCGTCACGGAGTTTTGTGATCAACAGCAACTGACTCCCCGCGCCCGGCTGGAGTTGTTTTTACAGGTTTGTCAGGCGGTGCAGCACGCGCACCAGAAAGGCATCATCCACCGTGACCTCAAGCCTTCCAACATTCTCGTGGCCATGCACGATACGAAGCCGGTAGTGAAGGTGATTGATTTCGGCATCGCCAAGGCCATGGGCCAGGAGTTGACGGACAAGACGCTGTACACAGGGTTTGTCCAGATGATGGGCACGCCGCTTTATATGTCGCCGGAACAGGCCGGACAAAGCTCTCTCGATGTGGACACGCGCAGTGACATTTACTCGCTGGGCGTTTTGTTGTACGAACTGCTCACCGGCACCACGCCGTTCGACAAGGAGCGCTTCAGAAAGGCGGCTCACGACGAAATCCGCCGCATCATCCGGGAAGAGGAGCCGCCGAAGCCGAGCACGAAGCTGAGTGCATCGAAGGATTCTCTGCCATCGGTCTCCGCGCAGCGGCACATGGAGCCGGAAAAACTGACCAGAGTGGTGCGCGGCGAACTCGACTGGATTGTGATGAAGGCGCTGGAGAAGGACCGCAGCCGGCGCTACGAGACGGCCAATGGCTTCGCACTCGATGTGCAGCGCTATCTGGCCAATGAGCCGGTGACGGCCTGCCCGCCATCCACCGCGTACCGGCTGCGGAAGTTCGTGCGGCGCAATAGAACGGCCGTGGCGGGGGCGTCACTGATGCTGCTGGTGCTCATACTGGCTGGAGGCGGGTGTGGCTGGGTGGCGAGTGACCGGAAGGCCCGCCACGCGAGGGCCGCCGGGCAAATCGAGATCGTTCTCGGCGAGGCGCATCAACTGATGCGCGAAGAGCGGTGGCCGGAGGCCCTCGCGGCCGCACGGCGCGCCGGAGCGGTGGTGGATGGAGGAGAGGCCGACGCCGCGTCCGCACAGCGGGTGCGCGAACGACTCCGCGAACTCGAGTTCATCGAGCGGCTGGATCAGATCCGCATGGAGCGGGAATTCCTAAGTGGGGGTGATATTGACCGGGCGCGGGCGGAACGGGATTTCACCGCGGCCTTTCGCGACTTTGGCGTGGATGTCGCTTCGCTTCCCGTCGAACCCACGGTCAGCTTGCTCCTTGCCGGGGGAGTGTCTCCCGCCCCCGTCGCCGCCGCGCTGGACTCCTGGGCCGAAAACCGCTTCGCGGCGAACAATTCCGATGTTGCCGGATGCGGGCAGCTCATAGCCGTCGCCCGGGGCATCGATCATGATCCGACGCGGGACCGGCTGAGAGCCACATGGGGCCGGCCTGACGCCGAAGTGCAGGCCGAACTGGTCCGGCTCGCCGGGGAGATTGACGTCCAGGCGCAGCGCCCGGCAACACTGAACAGCCTCGCCATTAAATTGAAGCGCTCCGGAAGTCCGGATGCCGCCCTCCGGCTATTGCGTGCCGCCCACAGTGCAAATCCTGGAGATTTCTGGCTGAATCATTTTCTGGGCCTGCTGCTGTTAAACAACAAGGAGACTGCAGAGGCTATCCGGTTTTACACGGCGGCCCTCGCCGCGAGGCCCAACGCCGCTCTCGTTCACAACAACCTCGGAACACTGTTGAATGAGCAGCACAGGCTGGACGAAGCCGCCGCCCATTACCGAAGGGCCATCGCACTCACTCCCGACGATGCCCTGCCGTGGAGTAATCTCGGTGC
Source organism: Verrucomicrobiota bacterium (assembly GCA_031414455.1). Classification (GTDB taxonomy): domain Bacteria; phylum Verrucomicrobiota; class Verrucomicrobiia; order Verrucomicrobiales; family V1-33; genus V1-33. Next base: position 2,557 of record JANNVM010001213.1, on the reverse strand, counting down.
CGTACTCTCAACCCAGAAAAAACTGGACGAAGCCGTGACGGTTCTCCGGAGGGCGGTCGAACTCGATCCGGGACACGGCGGTGCTTACGATAATCTCGGTGTCGCGCTCGCCGGGCAAGGCAAGGTCGAGGAAGCCATTGCGGCCTACCGCAAGGCCATTGAACTCAATCCGAAAAGCGACGGTGCCTACCACAACCTCGGAAATCTCCTTAGAACGCAAAACCGGCAGGACGAGGCCTTCGCCAGCCTGAACAAGGCTATCGAACTCGACCCCGACGAGGCCATTCATTTCATCGATCTCGCCGCCGTACTGGTGGCCCAGAAAAAATTCGATGAAGCCGTGACCGCTTGCCGCAGGGCTCTCGAACTCGATCCGGGACACGGCGGTGCTTACATCAATCTCGGTGTCGCGCTCGACAGGCAGGGCAAGACGGAGGACGCTGTCGCGGCATACCGCAAGGCCATTGAACTCGATCCGAAAAGCGACAACGCCTATCGCAATCTCGGCTACACGCTGAGCGCGCAGGGCAAGGTGGCGGAAGCTCTCGCCGCCTACCTCAAGGGTGCTGAGATCGCCCCGAACAATGCCATCATCCAGAGTTATCTTGGCGGCCTTCTGTGCGACCACGCGAGAGATCCTGCCGGAGCTGAAATTTGTTTCCGGAAAGTCATCGCACTCACCCCGAACGATGCCGGCGCACACTACAACCTGGGGAATGCCCTGAAGGCTCTCGACAAGCGGGACGAGGCCATTGACTCCTATCGCCGGGCGATTGTAATGGACCCCGGTCTCCACGGCGCTCACGTCAACCTCGGTAGCGTTCTGCAAGGGAAAAAGCAGTTCGTGGAAGCTGAGGCTGTTCTCCGCAAGGCGGCCGCGCTGGATCCCGGCAAGGCGAGCGCATTCGCCAGCCTCGGGAGTGTCTTGCTCGATCAGAAGAAACCGGAGGAGGCCGTCACGGTCCTGCGCCGTCTTGTCGAAATCGAACCTGACAACGCCAATGCCTACAATTACCTTGGGATTGCCTTGAAAGGTCTGAAGAAGATGGACGAGGCCACCGCCTGCCATCGAAAAGCGATCGAACTGGATCCGGATTCCGTCAACGCTCACATCAGTCTCGGCCATGTTCTGAGCGAACAGAAACAGTTGGACACAGCCGTTGCCGCTTACCGCAAAGCCGCCTCACTGGATCCAAAGCGCCCGGAGGTGTACGATGCTCTTGGGTGGGTCTTGCGGGACCAGGGAAAACTCAATGAAGCGATTGAGGCCTTCAGTGAGGCGGTCAAACTTGATGCGACCCGGTTGAACGCCTGGAAGGAACGGGCCGATGCCTTTGCCCGGCTCGGGCAGTGGGCGAAGGCGGCAGCCGACTACGAACAAACCCTGAAAATGGATCCTGAAAGCCACTCGATGTGGCACCGGGCCGCCTATACTCACCTCGCCGCCGGCGACGTCGCGGGCTACCGAACGGTATGTCAGGCGATGATCGTGCGTTTTGGAGAAACGGACGATCCGATCATCGCCGAACGCACCGCCAAAGTTTGTGCGATTGCCCCCGGCGCCGTGACCGACTTCAGCATCGTGGAGCGCCTCGCCATGCGGGCGACAACCGGCACCGAAAAACACAAGGCCTACGCACACTTCGCCCTGGCCAGAGGGATCACCGAATACCGCGCCGGGCGGCACGCCGAAGCCGTCAACTGGCTCCGGCAATGGCCGGCGGGGAAACATGGCCACCCGTTCGACGCCACGACCTTCGCCGCGGAGGCCATGGTCCGGCACCGGCTCAAGCAGCCGGAAAAGGCGCAGGAATTGCTCGGCAGGGCGAAGGCGATCCTTGAGGAACACCTGCCGAACCCTTCGTCCGGCCGGCCCTTCGGGAGTGACTGGCGGGAATGGCTGGAGGCGCAGACCCTAACCCGCGAAGCGGAGAAGCTGATCGCCACATAGGCACTGCAACGGCTCCGCCAAAACGACGAAGTCAGGGAATCGCTGTGAAGGGCACAGGCGATAGTGCGCGGAAAAGGTTCCTGGAAAATATCTGGCGGGTTTGGCCGGCACTCGTCGCGTAACTGACTGGAGGCAATTCCCTCCACGGGCCTGAATCGCGGAAGTCTGCGATGACGGGTCCGCAAAACACTAAAAACACAACGCGATAAAAACATGAAAGCCCAACTCCATAAACATATCAGCGCGACAGCGTGCGCGCCTCATCACCATATCGGGAAGTCCCTTGCCCCTCGCGGCGGAGGAACTGTGCTGCTCGCGGCGTTCGCAGCACTTTCATCGCCGCTGTGCTTCCGTGCCGACGCGGACGCAGTGACTGACTGGAACGCAATCATGCAGACGACCGTTGCCTCGGGGAACGCGAACATTCAGGCCCGCTCCGGCGCGATCGTGCAGTTATCAGTATTCGAGGCGGTCAACGCTGTCATTGGCGACTGCGAGCCATACCTCGGAACGATTGCGGCACCGGCGGAAGCCTCGCCGGACGCCGCGGCCGTCGCCGCTGCTTATCGCACACTGATCACCCTGTATTCGGGCAGCGCTGCGACT
>JANNVM010001212.1:0-3257 GCA_031414455.1 Verrucomicrobiota bacterium | reverse complement strand
CACGGAAGGGATGCTCCCGATACAGGGTGTTGAACATGAGTTGACTCACAGCGCGGCCGGGGTCGTCTTTCCCCATATCAATCTCCCGCCGGATCACGTCTTTCTCCTTCTCAAACTCCGCGTGCGGAAACCTCGCCGCCGTGGTGAGATCTGCGAGCACTCCCAGCGCCGTATCAAGCCCCTCGCGCAGGGTGTCGATCCAATACACCGTGCGGTCAAAGGATGTGTAGGCATTCAGATAGCCGCCCGTCTCCTGCACCGCGTGCGCCAGTTCTCCCGGCCCGCGCGAGCCGGCTCCCTGAAAAACCATGTGCTCACACAGGTGCGAGACGCCGCTGCCCAGCAATTCCGCCTCCATGATACTGCCTGTTTTCACCCATGCCTGCACACTGATGAGTGGTGCCGAGCGGTCCTCGCGGAGAATGATTTCAAGACCATTGTCGAGACGAAACACGGCAGCGCCGGATGGGGGGAAGTGGAGGGGCATGGGAAGGGAATGACGAAACACGAGAAAGGAAATCCGAAGGAAGCGCTAATGGTGGATGCTGAAAGGGCCTCGTTGCAGGTTGTGACGCAAGCAAGCAGGGTTCTCCCCTCCGGCATTCATCATTCCTTCGGAATTCAAAAACCGCGCTTTGTCATTTTGTGCCAGCAGGCGGGCAAAGGCCGATTTTTTCAGGAAACTTCCGCTTCCGGGCATAAAATCGGCCTTCAGCCGCGTAGAACCCCCATGCCTGGTCACCATCAGCCGGATTTCCGTCATCTCTTTTCCACCCGCCGGGATTTTCTCACCCGCTGTGGCATGGGGTTGGGTGCGCTCGCGCTGCAAACACTCACCGGGGAGAATCTCCACGCCGCACCGAATCCCATGGTGAGCCGCCCGCCGCAGTTCAAGGGCAAGGCGAAGCACGTCATCCACATCTTCGCCAATGGCGGGCCGTCGCAGGTGGATACTTTTGACCCGAAGCCGGAACTGACGAAGTTCGACGGTAAACCGATGCCCGGCGAGTATCTCAGCACGGAACGCAAGACCGGTGCGCTGATGAAGTCGCCCTACAAGTTCAAGAAGTACGGCCAGTGCGGGCTGGAGGTTAGTGAAATCTTCGACAACGTGGGCCAGTGCGCGGATGACCTCTGCGTGATTCGCTCGATGCACGCCGATGTGCCGAACCACGAGCCGTCGCTGCTGCTCATGAACTGTGGTGAGGCGCGTCTCATTCGCCCGAGCATGGGATCGTGGATCAACTACGGCCTCGGCACGCTGAATCAGAATTTGCCAGGATTCATCAGCATGTGTCCCGGCGGCTATCCGATTCAGGAGAGCCAGAACTGGCAGGCCGGATTTCTTCCCGGCGTCTTCCAGGGGACCTACATTGACACGCAGCACCGCGAACTGGATAAACTCATCGAGAACATCCGCAACAAAGGCCTGCCGCTCCGCGAGCAGCGCCAGCAGTTGGATTTGCTTCAGGAAATGAACCGAAAGCACGAGGAGCGCCGCGCCGGCGATGCTCAACTCGAAGCCCGCGTGCAGTCATTCGAGCTGGCCTATCGTATGCAAATGGATGCTACCGACGCGTTCGACATCACGCGCGAACCGCAGCACATCCGCGACATGTATGGCGACGGCGTGCATGGCCGGCAGACACTGATCGCGCGGCGTCTCGTCGAACGCGGCGTGCGTTTCGTCCAGCTCTGGCACGGCGAAGGCCAGCCCTGGGACAATCACGACGACCTCGCGGAAAATCACCGCCGCCTCGCCGGTCAGTGCGATCAGGCCATCGGCGCACTGCTCAAGGATCTCAAGCAGCGCGGCATGATGGACGACGTGCTCGTCATCTGGGGCGGAGAATTCGGGCGCACGCCGGTGGTCGAACTTCCCCAGGCCGGCGCCAATGCCGGCAAGATCAACGGCCGCGACCACAACCACTACGGTTTCACCATGTGGCTGGCCGGCGGCGGAGTGAATGCCGGCACGACTTACGGTGCCACCGACGACTTCGGATTCAAAGCGGTGGACAAGCCGGTGCATGTTCACGACCTCCACGCCACCCTGATGAAGCTGCTCGGCTTCGACCATGAGAAGTTCACGTTCCGCTATGCCGGACGCGATTTCCGGCTAACGGATGTTCACGGCAAGGTCGTGAATGAGTTGATCGCCTAACCGGACTCTGCAGCCCTTACTCCACCCACGGACGCGCCTGTTTGATCATCAGTTGGCCGGTTAGGGTGACTTTCCATTCGATCTCCATCGCGAAGGTGCTGCCACCTGCGTAAAGGGAACGGAACCGGCTGTGGATCGCGGACATGCGGTCGGCCAGTTGTTCAGCCTGTGCGGTAGTGAGAATGGTTTGGCCTTCGGGCACGAGATTCGAGAAGGTGACGTACTGGATCGTGTAACGGGTGCTGCCGAGGAGTTGCGCGATGAGGAATTCCTCGGGAATGGCGTTCGGATCCGGATTGGTGACGAGGCTTTCTCCGGCCTGAGCATTCACATAGTAGCCGGTCCAACTGGGGTCTATGATGTTTTTCGTCACGGCCACACCGTTGGCTTTTTCGTCATCCTGATTCGGGTGACAGAGCACGCCCATCGCTGCCGCAAAATGATCCACGCGATAGAATTCGCGTTCGTCGAAGGCCCGGCTGGTCCAGAGGCTCCCCCAAACGCGCTGGACGGTGATTCCGAGATGCCCTTCGTCAGTGCGATGGGTGTAGCTGTCGTAGAGACCCGCACCGCTGAAGCCAACGAGGTCTTCGTTGTTCGTGCTCGAACGGCAGCGAATGTTGATACCGGCGGCAAACTTCCCCTGGAGCACCGTGAGAGCATCCGTCATCCACTGCGGCATCGGGGCATAGCGGATCAGTGACCGGATATTTTTCAACGAATCCTCGCGGTACTGGGCATCCGTTGCGAAAAGCGGGTCGGCCAAAGTGGCGCGGATCATGTCGTAAAAGCCGTTATGCTTCATGAACTCGTCATAAAAATAGAAGGGAATGCCGTGGCCGTCGGGCACCATGGCCGCCGGCAGGAACTTCCGCAATTCCGCGACGTTGGCCGTCTTCGCGCCATAGCCGGCGGCACTGGCGAATCCGAGCGAGGACAGTGGCAGGATCGTTTGTTTCGTCAGATCGCGAATGGGAACCTGGCCGGTGACGGGGCGCAGGCTTTCGAGGTGTGCATCCACTTCCTGCACCGTGGCCTCACGAATGGTAAAACCATCCGGCAGCGGTTCGAACCGCACGTATTTTCCAAGCAG
>JANNVM010001211.1:0-4373 GCA_031414455.1 Verrucomicrobiota bacterium | reverse complement strand
GAGGGCGAAATTGTTGGATTGGAAGTTCGGCTGGATGTCAGCGACCATGTCGGAGTCGCCGAGGAGATAGACCATGCCTTCTCCTTCCTTGAGGAACGCGGGAGCGTCCGAGGGGGCAGGGGTGGTGCCGGCAGCGGGCGGGAGGAGGGAATCCGCCGAGCCTGGTGCCGGGGTCACCGGCACAGGTGCCGGGGTCACGGGCACAGGTGCCGGAGTCGGCGTGGCCGGCGTTTCTCCAGCCGGAGTAATGGAAATCGGCGGAGTGGTCGCGGTGACAGGTTTTGCAGGAACTTCCGCAGGAGTTGCCGGTGCCGGTGTCGCCGGAGTTGTCGGAACAGCAGCAGGAGTTGCGGGGGCCGGAACCGGGGCAGCGGGCACCGCCGCAGGTGTTGCCGGCTCTGCGGGTGTCGCAGGAGTGCCTTCAGGGCCTTGTGCTCCCTGTGGGCCGCCGGGAAATCCTCCTCCAGGGAAGCCGCCGCCAGGGAAGCCACCACCGCCGGGAGGGCCGCCTTCTGGTTTCGGCGGAGGCGGAGCCGGTTTACCTTCGGGGAAGGCGGTCTTGAATTTGCCGGTGAGGCGCATCGCAAGGATACGGGTCTTGCCTTCCGGCTTCAACGACACGGCGAGCTTTTGCGCCTGCTTCATGGCCTCGGGCCCCTGCGGATTGCTGGTGGCGTATTCCATTCCCACCATGCCGTGCTTATCGGAGGTCTGGAGGAAGATGGTCTCCGTCAAGTCCGCCGCGGGCGAGCCGCTGAAGGCACCGGCATACACGGAGAAGAAGGAGGTTAGATCCTTGGTGAGTTCGTCCGTCTTGTCGCCCACGGCTCCGCGGTCGAGGCTGAGGATCACCGGCTGCACGAGGTTGTTGCCAATCGGCATGCCATACTGCGGGTCAGCCACGATCTTCGTAGAGTCGAACGTGTAACCCCATTTGGCGAGAAGTTTGGGGAGATTGGAGGAAACCTCCGGACCGCTTTGGCCCATCTGAGCCATCATCGGATTCTGATTTTGTTTCGACTGCTGGGCCATGAAACTGTTGGCATCGAGGAAGGCGACGACGCGGCCGCCTTTGAGGAGGTACTGATCCACGGCGAACTGCGCTTCGTCTGTGATCCCGGCGGGGTGGATGAGGAGGAGGACGTCAATGCCGTCCTCTATGCTGGAGGCAGTCACTTCGATCTTCTTCACTTCATACTGAGACTTGAGTTCCTTCACGATGGACCATTCCGGGCCGCCCATCATGCCGCCTTCCATCGGCAGCGCGCTCATGAGGCCGATCTTTTTCTTCTTGGTGCGGGTGACTTCGCTGATCGCTTTGGCGAGGTTCAGTTCGATGCGATCATCTTCCTTGCCGTCGGTGGAGAGGGTGTCGGGCACCCAGTCAATGTTGGCGGTGTTCTCGAGGCAGCTCACGGAAATGCCAAAGTAGAACATGCCCTGGCGCGGCTCGATCTTGGCGGCGGCGGCCTGTTCCTGCTCGTCGGTGGCGGGTTCGACTTCGATTTTCTCCACGGTGATTTTGTCAGGGTTGACCTCGCGGACGCGGGCGAGCCAGGAGTCCGTCTGGTCCACGAGAGGCTGGAGCTGCGGCGGCAGCATTTCCTTCGGCGAGACGAAGAACTTAATGGTGGTGTTGGTGTCCACCCGGCCAACGATGTTTTTCGTGCCCTGGGTGAGGGTGTGGACTTTGTTCTCCGTCATGTCGAAGCGGGCATTGCTCATGCCGGCGAAGACATTGACGAGGATAACAATGGCGAGGACGATGAGGGCGCCGACACTGGTGACGATCCAGTTGGGGCCTTTGCGCACGGCGGGTGCAGATGGTGTGCTCATGGGTGGGGAAGGAGGTGGGGGGATTAAGAGCGCTTGGAGCGGATGAACACGCTGGTGAGGAAGAGACAGAAGCCGGTGAAGCTAATGAGATAGACGAGCGACTGGATGCGCATGTTGCCGCGGGCGAGTTCCGTCTGATGCCACATGAAGCTGACAGAGTTGCAGATGTCGGCAAGCATGTTGAGCTTGGCACCGCGCATAAAGTCAATGATCGGGCCGTAGCCGACGAGTGTCAGGATGAGGCAGAGGGTGACGGAGATGAGCAGGCAGGTGATGGGGTTCCTTGTCACGGCGGAGAAGGCGCAGGTGAGTGAGATGCTCGCGAGGCCGATGAGGAAGCTGCCGATGTAGCCGCTCCAGATCGTCGCACCGTCGGGATCGCCGAGATCATAAACGGTGAAGACGATACCGAGCGTGAAGAGCAGCGTCGCAGCGAGGGTGGTGGCGGCGGCGAGGAACTTCCCGAGAATCGCCTGCCATGGGGAGATGGGCATCGTGAGCAGCAGCTCCGTGGTGCCGGTGCGGTTTTCCTCAGACCAGAGGCGCATCCCGATCGCGGGACCAAAGATCATGTAAATCCACGGATGGAAAGAGAAGAACCTTGAGAGGGAGGCATCCCCGGCCTCAATGAAGAAGCCGAAGTAAAAAGTGAGGCCGAGGCTCATGAGCGTGAAGATAATGATCAACACGTAGGCCAGCGGAGTGGTGAAGTAGGCGATCAACTCGCGCTTAAAGACGATCCAGACGTTGCGCATGGTAGTAGAAGAGGTGCGGGGGTAAAAAAGAGATCAGGCCTGGTTTTGCATGGTGAGTTCGCGGAACATGTCGTCGAGGCGACCCACGTCTTCGTGGAGTTCGAGAAGCTGGAGGCCTTTGCTCTGGCAGAGGGCGGAAATTTCCCCGGCGAGACTGCCTGAGGGGGATTTGGCTTTGGGTTTCACGATGCCGGCGAAGCTGTTTTCGGTGGTGTCGCCTTCGACGGTGCCGGCGTGGCGCAGGCTGCCGAGTTCAGCGCGGATCGCGCTGCCGCTCTGGCCGTTGATATGCACATGGACCTGGCCGGCGCGGCTGGCGCGGCGGCGGAGTTCGTCCGGCGTGCCGTCCGCAACAATGCGGCCCTGATCAATAATAATGGCCCGGCTGCAGCAGGCTTCGACTTCCTCAAGAATGTGTGTGGAGAAGATGATCGCCTTCGTCTTGCCCATCTCCTTGATGAGGTTTCGCACCACGTCTTTCTGATTCGGATCGAGACCGTCCGTCGGTTCGTCGAGGATGAGGACTTCGGGATCGTGAATGATGGCCTGGGCGAGGCAGGTCCGGTGTTTGTAGCCTTTCGAAAGGGTGTCGAGCGCCTGATGGCGGACTTTCTGGAGGAAGCAGGTCTCAATGGCCTTGTTCACCGCCGCCTTTTTGGCCTCGCCGTTCATCCCGCGGAGTTCGGCAACAAAACTGAGAAAGCTCGTGACCGTCATGTCAGCGTAGAGTGGAGCGCTCTCCGGGAGATAGCCCATCTTCTTCTTGGCGACGTTCGGGGAATCCACGATATCCGCCCCGCCGACGGAGACAGTGCCGGCGCTGGGAGGCAGATAGCCGGTGATCATACGCATGGCCGTGGATTTTCCGGCACCGTTGGGGCCGAGGAAGCCGAGGACTTCGCCTTTTTGGACGCTCAGGGAGAGGTTATCCACGGCGACCTTGGGGCCGAAGTGTTTGGATAGATTCTTGATTTCGATCATAAAGAGACGGGGGAGTAAATTAAGGGGGGCAGCAACATCCGGCGGCACAGGAACAAAAGTGCCCCGCGGGTCCGCAGGACCGGAGAGCGCCACCCGGACCACGCTTTGTCTGACAGTTCAAACTTTTTTTCCGGATGCCACCACTCAAAAAGAAGCTGGCGCAGGGTTTTTCCGCGCCGGCCTCTCAGACGTCCAACGGTGGTTTTGACGGGCAAGAGGGTCGCGCTTAATCCGGCTTTTTGCGGGCTGCGCTGAGAAGGCCGCGGAGGGTCAATCCACGAACATATTGCCCTTGTAGCGAGCGTCTTCGAAAAACTTCGAACTCAGCAGGTATGACCGTGGAGGATTGGGCACGGGACCGTCGTCAATAACCGGGAGGTTGCGCCCGTGAGTGGCGTCCTCAGGATGACTGGAGGCAATGACAAGGGGGGCACCCGACGGAACCATGGCGAAAACTTTGGCCGCACTCTTCATGGGCATACGCACGCAGCCGTGCGTGCAGGGGTAGGGTTTCACGAAGCCCCAATGCATGCCGTAAGCCATCTTGAATTCCATCCAGTAGGCCATGGGATAGCCCGCATCCGGCTGGCTGATGCGCCTGCGGGTGGCATTTTTGCTGTAGATGCGGAAGGTGCCGTGAGGAGTCGGCGTACTCGCGGTGCCGACGGAGCACGGGGTGGCGAGAAGGACCCGGTCGCCCTCGACGACATAAACGCGCTGGGCACCGGTGCTGAGCTTGACACGCACCGCGGACGGATTCTTCGGCCGGTGGGCCGGCGGATCGAACTGATCCGAGGTGAT
>JANNVM010001210.1:0-2207 GCA_031414455.1 Verrucomicrobiota bacterium | reverse complement strand
TCGTCGCTGCCGGGGAGCAGCAGTGCCGGCTCCGGCTTATCCCAGTTCATTTGCGGCGCGAAAGTCTCAGCCTGCTTAATCGCGAAGGCATTGAAATCCGGCTCAAGTTTCTCCATCGGAGCGACGCGTTTGGCGAGGGCGTCGTTGATCGTGGTGCCGTCGGCAAGGTCCTTGAGCACATCTTTAATCGCCTCAATGCCGCGCGTTCCGATGATAAACTCCACGACAAGCGATGACTCAAAGTAGGCGAACATGAGATGCTCGTTCGATTTGGGGGCAAGGAAGGCACCACTGAGCTGGCTGACAGGTGTGAGGTCCGCGCCGAGAATCATGGCGCGGTAGCGCGGCGACATGCGCTCGCCCCACGACGGATCGGCCTGGCGTTCTTCGTAAACGCTGATGCCTTCACTAAGCCAGCGGGGCATTTTGTTCTGCGTCGCCTGAAGTGTAACGGTGTGACAAAACTCATGCCACAGCACGGCCTCCCAGTTCACCGGATGTGTGTTCGCCGCCGGACTGTTCGCCGTCACGACGCGGCCAAAACAGACGCCGAGATAACCGGGATTGTCGGGCACTCCGAATGTGCGCACGCCAAAGTCCTTCTGCTGTGTGAAGATTTCCACGATCGTCGGGCGCTTTACTTCGATGCCGTATTTTTCTCCAAGCGTGCGGCGGGCGCGGGTGAGAAGATCGAGAACCCGCGGGCCGTAAATGACGGCTTCCGTTTTGTCCATGCGCACGGTGAAGTCGCCACTTTCCAATGCGGTGAATTTCGATTCCATCATGTCACGGAGTGTCATCATGTTATGGACGGAGACGTTGTAGGCGTCGGTGTCATTGACGGCGGCGGCGGTTTTCCAGCCGTCGTCTTCATCGCCAAGGCGCAGCAGGTCGCTGGCGAGCTGAGCTTTGGCAGGAAGATAATCCGGGTCGGCTTTGAGCGCGCGTTTTTGAGCGGCTGAGCCTTCCGCGAAACGATACTTCTGGGAAAGTTTGCGGCCGAAGACATGTTCGGGCTCGGGGTTGCCCGGCCACGGTTTCAGCATGGCGGCGCGCGCGGCGTTCTCCGCAGCCTTGTCGTTGCGAAGGTGCGCAATGACGGCGCGCAGCGCCCAGAGCACGGGATGGTGAGGATTTGCCTCCGCGGCTTTGTCGAGCAGGCCGGACGCGGCGGCGTAGTCTTCGCGGTCAATGAGATGATCCGCCTGGAGCAGCAGTGTGGGGATGTGGCGCGGATTGATTGCGAGCACCGTTGTCAGTGAGGCCGCCATTTGCTCGCGGTCGCTGGTGGAAAACGCGCGGGCCAGACCGAAGTGAAGGTCCACGTCTTCCGGGACAACTTTCAGCCCGTCGCGGAAAGCCCTGGCGGCGAGCGCGCCGTCACCTTTCTCCAGGGCGAGTTCGCCGCGGGCCAGATACGGCTCCCGGGCCTTGGGATCAATCTTTTGCGCCACCGCATAAATGCCGTCGAGGACCTTCTTCGGATCAGTGCCTTTGAGCAGCAGCGCACGCCCAACGATGACGATGGCCGCCGGGTCGTCGCGATAGTCCCAGTTGCGTGAGACCATGAGCTTCTCGACGCGCTCCGGAAAATCCGCTGCCTGCTGCGGCTGTCCGCCCATGCGCAGCGCCTCGCGGGCGGACCACAGAAGTGTCAGGCTGTACTCATTGGCCTCCAGCGCCGGCTTCACGGCCTCGCGGGCATCGTCGTACCGGCCTGCTGCCAGAAGGGATTCGATTTTCAGGCGGTGCCAGCTCGCATCCTCCGCATCCTCTTTGAGAGCCTCCCCGGCGGCGGCCAGCGCCTCCGCAGCCTCACCTTTGCGCAGCAGCGCGAATCCGTCTTCCGCCCCCGCGCCACGCAGCAACGGTGTGGTCAGGAAAAGCAACGCCACCAGGCGGCACGCCTCCCATTTTCTCCGGGAAGAGAAGAGTGTGATGAGGCGGATGAGATCAATGGTCACGCATTGCGGAAGGTGAAGACGGCGGGCCACGGCTCAACTCCTCATTTGCGTCACGGGGCGATTACCTGTCGCCGGATGAACTGCCCCCCGCGGCGTTCTTGAGCGGCCTTTTGACGATGTAATTCTCTGAAACCACTGATCCGCCTTCGGTCACCGTCCGTTTCATGACGCAGCCACTGGAAAAGAGGAGAGTCAGGCCGCAGAGAAAACCAAGGCAGAGGGGCAAACGATTCTTCATAGGCG
>JANNVM010001209.1:0-14517 GCA_031414455.1 Verrucomicrobiota bacterium | reverse complement strand
AAATCACGCTTCGCCGTTTATTACGCCGAACACGGAATACACCGTTGCTGCGACGCGATTCAGCGAACCCTACAATTTTGAAAATGGCGACGTTGCGATTTCATCCTACAAAGACAATTTCAAAGGCGCACTGAGCTTTATTGCGGTGGACAAGACTTCCATCAGCGTGGGAGAAACCACGAAACTCAGAGTCTGGGGAAAAGTCGCTCCTGCCATCGAGTCGTCGTCGGACCGGATCTTCAGCTGGTACGTGGATGCATTGAATCCAGCACCGCAAACCGCAGCCCCGCGCTGGGATGAGTTGCTCATGCCCGCCTCCGACAGTCCCAACGGTTCCACGGTCTCTTCTTCACGGGGCACGACTCAGGGCGGGAACCGGGTGGGCATTCGAAACACCTTCCTCACCAAACCGGGCGCAGGAGTTCCGGCACCGGTGGTGCTCCTCGAAGTTGAGGTAACCGGAGTCGCCGCCGGCGATGCGTCTTTTTCGGTTCGCGCCGGGACAGGAACCCCCCAGGTGACCTATGACTTCCAGGTGGCGAGACAGGGCGGCGGGCAGGCCTTCACCGGCGGCGTCTATACGGCAGCCAGTGTCACCCTGACTGTCACCAGCGCCGCCGACGACGATCTTGACGGCCTCACCAATGGCGAAGAGGCCACTCTCGGTTCGAACCCGCTGCTCAATGATACCGATCACGACGGGTTGAGTGATCTTGAGGAATATGCCTGGGGCAGCAGCCTCCTGTCACCTTCAAGCACTTCCCGTCCGGTTGCCGCCAGAGCCCTCCTGACCGTCGGAGGAATAACTTCCGATTACCAGGAACTGATCGTACGGCGCAACCCCGTGGCACAACGAGTCTCGACACGCGTTGAATTCTCAACAGACCTGACCTCCTGGCAGCTCACCGCGGTCCTGGTTTCTTCACAGAACAATCCCGACGGGACGGTGACGGAAACCTGGCGGTGCCCTCAGCCGGTGCAGGATGTGAATCGTTCCTATCTGCGTGCCGCCGTCGGGAGACCATAGCCGCTCCACGAATAACCAGCCTTTATGAAACCGGGCCCACTCCTCAAACGACTCCTCACCTCTGGCGGCGCTGCCCGGCGGATGGTTCGCGGATCGTCTCTTTGGCGCGCAACGCTCGGTTTGGTACGGAGGCATCATCATCGCGGCGGGGCACTTTGTCCTCGCCGTGCCGCGGGCGGAGACGTTTTACGCCGGCCTGATTCTCGTGGTTCTGGGCACGGGATTGTTGAAGCCGAACATCAGCGCGATCGTTGGCGAACTGTATCCCGAAGGAGGCGCACGACGGGACTCGGGCTTCACTATTTTTCACATGGGCATCAATCCTGGCGCCTTCATCGGCCCGCTGGTGTGCAGCACGCTCGGCGAAAAAGTAAACTGGCACTGCGGCTTCGCCGCGGCGGGCGTCGGAATGATGCTGGGCTTGATCCAATATCATCTCTCCCGCCGGCGTCTCGGTGATGCGGGCTTGCGTCCCGGCAGTGAAAAGCCGCTCTCCGGCAAGGAACGTCTCGCTTTGACTGGAGGCCTCGCGGCTCTCGCATCGGTTGTTGGGCTGGGCCTGGCGGGCGTAATCAAGTTCGATCCCGTGGCGCTCGCGCGGGGCACGACCGTGTTCATCGCCGCAGTGGCCGTGCTCTATTTCACATGGGTGCTGCTGTTCGTTAAATTGGAGCGTGCCGAGAAACAGCGAGTCGGTGTCATCGCCATTCTGTTCCTTGCCGCCGCGCTGTTTTGGGCCGGCTTCGAGCAAGCCGGCTCGTCATTCAATTTGTTTGCCGACCGCTATACGGAGCGGCGGGTGGCGCTTTTTGATTTTGTTATTCCGGCGGGCTGGTTCCAATCGCTCGGCCCCGTGTTCATCATCACGCTCGCGCCGGTCATGGCGGGTTTTTGGGTGGCGCTGGCGCGAAGAAACCTGAATCCGTCTGTGCCGGTGAAGTTCGCGTGCGGCCTGCTGCTGCTGGGGCTGGGTTTGCGCATCATCATCGCGCCGTTGATCGCCGGCGCACTGCTGATCATCCTTGCGAAGCCGATCAAACGCTGGATGGCCGGAGTGCAATGATTCACCGCAGTATTGGAGCCCCGTTCTGATGCGACGCAGTTTCACCGTGGTCCCGGAATGGCTGCCGTAGCGGGGAGGCTGCTCCTGGGCGGAGCACCGGTCGTTGAGATTGGGGTATTTCACACTGGCGGTATTGCAATTTGCAACAATTCCTTCTTGAGTCGTCGAATAATTGTAGCATATTCAATTAATAAAGTAAGGAATGCAACAATCTAAAGAGCGCAAGAACTTGATGGAAGCCATCCGTGTGCGGCTGGCGGAATCGCCTGTGGTTGCGCTTCTGGGAGCGAGGCAGGTGGGAAAAACGACGCTGGCGGAGCAAGTGGCGGCGGAGTGGGCGGGGCCGGTGGTGATCTTCGATCTGGAAAAGGCCGCGACGCGGGAAGCCCTGCAGACCACGCCGGAGAAGCTGCTGGCGGAGCGGGAGGGACTGGTAATCGTGGATGAGGTGCAGCGGCTGCCGGGATTGTTCGAGGTGCTGCGCCCGCTGTGCGATGACCGGAATCGCCGGGCGGTGTTTCTGCTGTTGGGCAGCGCGTCATGGGACTTGGTGAAGGGAGTATCGGAGACGCTGGCGGGGCGGATTCAGTTTGTGGATGTGGCGGGGTTTTCTCTCGCCGAGGCGGGCGTGGAGCAACAGGACCGGCTGTGGCTGCGGGGCGGGTTTCCGCGGGCCTTTCTGGCTGAGACACGGGAGGCGTGGGACCGGTGGATGGAGGGCTTTACGCGGACATTTCTGGAACGGGACATTCCCGGCCTGGGTTCACAGGTGGCCCCGGCGGCGCTGGGCCGGTTTTGGCGGATGCTCGCGCATTTCCACGGGCAGACATGGAATGCGTCCGACCTCGCGCGCTCCATGGATGTGAGCGCGACGGCGGTGAACCACTACCGGGACTTGCTGGCGGGCACGTTCATGGCGCGGGTGCTGCCACCGTGGTTTGAAAACCTCGGCAAACGACTGGTGAAATCACCCAAGGTCTATCTGCGTGACAGCGGAGTGCTGCATTACCTTCTGGGCATCGGAGAGATGTTGGAGTTGCGCATGCATCCGCGTTACGGCGCGAGTTGGGAGGGCTTTGCGCTGGAGCAGGTGCTGATCGCCCACGGCGAGCGCGAGGCCTACTTTTACGGCACGCAGCGCGGCGCGGAACTGGACCTGCTCCTGCTCCGGCGCGGACGGCGCTGGGGCTTTGAGTTCAAATGCACGGACGCGCCGAAGACCACGAAGTCCATGCACGTCGCCCTGGACGACCTGCAACTGGAGCACCTGTGGGTGGTCTATCCCGGCACGCTGCGCTATCCGATGACGGAGAAAATCACCGCCCTGCCGCTGCGGGAAACCGGCCTCCTCGAACTCCACGTGCCGGCGTGAGCAAAGGGCTGCCGGATAACAAATGGCAATCGCCAGCTGCGGGCCGCATCCGACAGCAACAGGCCGATGGAGAACAGCGTCCGGCTGAACCTTCTCCTGCCCGGCCGCGCCGGGGAACCCGGGGGGAAGGAATAAGCAGTATGCTCTGATTTACGGATTCGCTGTTGTTTCAGTGCAAGACAATCCCCGGTGCAGAGCCAGAATCGGAGATCACACTGCAATGCCAATGAATCAATGCACCATTGTCCCGGCGTTGCCGGAATCGCATCTGTCAATATCGGGCGCACAGCCAGCTCAGCGGATTTCTTTCCCGGGCCGCATGGCGGGAAGGACGGGCTTGCTTATTGCGGCTCTGATCTTTCCATGGGGACTGCGTGCTGCGGAATTCGATTCGCCGCCGCAGGGTTTTCTGCGCGGAGAGCAGGGGCTGCGCCGCGTCTTCCAAACCATCAAACGCACCATCGCCCTCGTCGCTCTCAGTGTCCTGACATTGAGTCGTGGCGTCTCCGCCCAATCGCTCCCCGGGGTGACCGCCCCGCCTGATTCGTTCTTCGGTATCGTGAGCGAAGAGGATCGCGGCGCGGCGCGCGCGTTCTACAAAAAGTTCATTGACGTGAATGGAATGCCGGTCGTCGCGGCGGGCGTTGTGGACGACCGTGCGCTGCAGCGCACATACGAGATCGTCACGAGGATGCTCGCGGGCCGGCCGGATATCGTTGCGGCGCTGGTGCGGAACAAAATGTATCTGATCGTGATGGGGCGCGATCAGGTCTATACCGACATGCCGGAGTATCGGAACCATCCGAACCCCGCCTACCAGAACGAGCGCGTGCGCGGCACGGGCGGACGGCCCACCAGCTTTGGCGAAGAGAACGTATTAAGCCTGCCGCTGGACCGCTACGACGACGAGAGCATCGGCGTGCATGAGTTCTGCCACACCATTGACGGCGCGCTCGCTTCGATGGATCCGGACTGGCATCAGCGGAAGGCCAGGGCCTATCGCAACGCGATGCTCAAAGGCCTGTGGAAGTTGAGCTACACGGCTTCGAACCCCGGCGAATTCTGGGCGGAGATTTGCCAGTGCTACTTTGACTGCAATCGTGTGAACAACTGGAACCACGGCCCCATCGGCACGCGCGAACAGCTCAAGGCGTATGATCCGGAGAGCTACGAACTCGTGCGAACCGTTTTCAATCTCAGGCCGGAGCAGGACTGGAGATATACGTATATGCAAAAGCAGCCGGGCGTCACCGCGCCGCCGGCCAAGTTCAAAATTGATCCGTGTTACACGAAGTTCACCTGGGCGCGCGAGTTCACTGTGCTCGGACGCGGCGCGAGCGATGAGGCGATGCTCAAGGCCAACGACACGATTCGAAAGATGTTCGCTTACCGCCACGACATCCTGAAGGCGCTCATGGCCGGCGGCGTGAAACTGGTGGTCCTCGCGCGGAACGAAAAACTTTCCGACCTGCCGGAATACAAAACGTTCAAGGACGTGAAGGGCTTTGACGCCCTTTCACGTACGCTGGACTACTCGCCGGAAACGAAGTTGCTCGCCGTCGGCGAGGAAAATGTTCTCGCGAATCCGCGTGACCCGAACGCCGGAGACAACCAGATCATCCGCGTCTTTGCCGGCGCTCTCTATCGCGTGACCGGAACACGTCCGGTTGATCCGGACTGGGAGCATCGCGGGCGCGACGTGCAGCAATACGAACTGCGCGTGAAGCGGCTCGACGTGAGTTTCGATGAGAAGCTCAACGCACTTTTCGAGAAGGCAGCGGGTGACGACAAATGGAAAGGCACCGCCGCCATTCACGACCGCGCCGCCTACTGGACCGCGGGGGTGCTCGCCTACTTTGACGCGCCCGGTCAGGACGCAGCACCAAACGACGCCCCGCATCCCGTCAACACCCGCGAGGCGCTCAAGGACTATGACCCTGGCCTCCACGCGCTGGTGAACGAAACGATGGCCTATGACGGCCATGTGGATTGGCGCTTCACGCCACAGCGATGAGGCAGCGACCGGCTGGTGCGGAAAGGTGTCGGATTGTCATCCCGGCAGATTCCGGTCCAGCGTCCTGCAGCCGATCGCTCCAGCAGGTGGTCTGCGGTGATGTCTTTGCAGCCGGGGAGGCCGGCGATGGTGCGGGCGACTTTCAGAATGCGGTCGCGGGCGCGGGTGCTGAAGTTCATCTGTGACATCGTGTTCTCCCGGAGAATGGAGCTTTCCTCGTCAAAGCGGCGGTGCTCCTTCATGAGCTTTGGCATGAGCAGGGCGTTGCACGCGGACTGGCAAGTTCGCGGTAATCCACTAGCGGCATTCGCGTTTCGGGTCGCACCGCGAGAAATGGGCAATTGTTCATGGCCCCTGCGCTTTACCCGGGGGCCTGGGTATGCCAGTCGGCCGGGCCGGCTGAGAGATTACTCCAGGGTGATCCCCAGCAGAAACGGCGCGGCTTTGGCTTTGAGGGAAATGAAGTCCAGAGTTCTGATCGTTTTGTCAGGGTGCGGATTCTTCCAGACGAGTTCGGAGATTTCGTGCAGTGATCCGCTTTCCTTGAATCCGCGCCATCCCACCTTGCCGGCGTCAATGAAGTCTTCTTTGTTCGGAATCTGGTCGGCAACGTCGTCGGGAAATTTCACGGGCATGACGCCCTCGCTGCCGTCCTCGTAATGCATGACGAAGCGGGCCACTTCGACACCTTTGGTCTCGCGGCCCCAACTGGTGGAGGTCAGGAAGTGGATGGCTGGCGACTTCTGTCCGACCCTGATCCCTTTTTTCTCCAGCGGGTGCTTCGCTTTGTACTTTTCATTGAAGGTCATGCCATCCGACTGCTTGCCACTCTCCAATTGAAGGTAACCACGCACATCGAAGCTGACGCCTTTGAGTGGAATCAACGTCAAGGGGAGGTTGACCAGATCATCTCCACGGAAAAGGTTCCCGTTGTAGTGATCAGTCAGATCGAGGAGCTTCGGGCTCAGGCCAGGGTCTCTCGGCGGCACGGCTCTTATTTCGGAGCGAAGCGCGTCGGCCGAGGCTTTGTTTCCCTGAGCGCGGAGGCCTTTTTCTTTTCTTTCCAGCCATTGCTTATATTGCCAAACCTCGGAGGCAGGAGCGCCGGCTTTCGGTTTCGGAAGGGAGGCGAGGACGGATTCGGCAATCGCGAGGGCGTCCGGATCGCGGTTAAGAGTTTCGGAGAGAGCGATCCAGAGTTGCGCGAGGGCTCCGGGGTCATTCCCCGCTTTCTGCTTTGCCCAGCGGAGGGCCAGATTCAGTTCGAGTTGGGTGCGGGTCGGCAAAGCGAACCGGCGGAAGACGAACGCGAGATCAGCAGGGGTCTGTTTCAGCAGGAGGCCGGCTTCGCGGAGCGCGGCTGGAAACCTCGCGGCATCGATGGTCTTTCCGGCCGCGGCTTGCGCGAGCATGCCGTCCATGGCGGCATCGTAAAGCCGGCCGGCCTCTGCGTCTTTGGCTTCCGCCGCGGCAAGGAGGGCGCGGAGCCGAAGCGTGCGGGGATCGCTTTGGTCCCGGGCACCGGAGGCCTCTGCCTGCGAGAGTGCTCCGGCAGCCTTTGCGGGATCCCCGCTCACCAGGAATTGTTCGACCCGGGAACTCCAGAACTCCGCCTGGACAAGGTCGGGGATGCCGAACGCTTTCAGTTTTTCCGAAATCACCGCCACCGGGATCTCCGATGCCGTCACCGCTTTGGGCGCGGTGATGCCGGCGATCTCAAGGTCAAACGAAACATCGGTGCTGGTGGCCCCCGCCTGGTGGATTTCGACCGCCACCACGTTCGCGCCTTTCGTCAGTGAGACGCCCTCCAGCGTGTGATCGAAGAAACGCTGCTCGTCTTTTTCGTTCACGGTGTCCGCGGCGAGGGTTTCATTGTTGATCGCGCCTTTCGGCATGTTGTCGCGCCAGACTTCCGCGCCGTTGAGGTAGATGACCGCTCCGTCGTCGCGCTGAAGACGAAGCACGAGCCCTGTGATCTTTGCAGGATCCGCGACATCGAAACGCGACCGGAAATAAGTGGTGATGAATCGCTTTTTGGCATCGGGCCCCCAGCCCACTGCGGTCTTCGGGTTGTCGCCGTAGCCGAGACTGGCAGGTCCGCGGAACCAGCGGCCGTCATCGAACCCGGGCTGCATCCACGCGGGATCCGGCAGCTTGCCCTCGTCGAAGTAAATCCAAGTTGAACCGCGCCTGAGGAGAATATCGGAATCGGCGATCACGGGAGCGGAATTTTCGCCGTCGAGTGACGCCTTTATCAGCGCTTGAATCATGGCCGCCATGTCTGGCGGAGCTAGCGCCTCCGCCACTGCAAGGAGCGGCGTCCCGCTCTCGCTGTCCCCTTTTCGTGTCGCCAGCATTCCGCGCATGCCCACGATCATGCAGTATCCCGTGCGCCACACCGGATCTCGGAAATCAGCGGCAAGGTCAGGCGATTTCACGAGGAGATCGTGGGCGCGCCCGAAGTAGGGATCGGCTTCTTTCAACGCAGCCTTTATGTCCGTGCCTAATGCCTCCATCCCGGCCATCTCCATGAATGACGCCATGACGCGAAGCGGCCGGTTGGCGGGAGCCAGTTGCCTTGCCCGCGTGATGAGAAGGCGGGATTCGATCAGATTTGGCATCTGTGGACTGGCGGACCGCTTTTCGTTGCCAGGAGTTGCAATGGGAGCATTGCCGGTGTCAGCCGCGGTCAGTCTGGCCATTGCCGCCGCCATGAGCGGGGCTGCATTCGGGACTGCGCCTTCCGACGCTTTGGGGCCGCCGAGAAATTCCGAGGCCAGATTCAGCAGCGCCCCGGGGTCACTGGCTGGCCGCTTCAGTTCTTGCTTCACACCCGTGCCGGCATCGGCAACAACGGCGGCCGGTTTCGCTGCGGTGTCGCCTTCGTAGAGTCCAATATCGTCAATCGCCCAAAGCGCGTGACTGTTTGACGCCACGCCAAATCTGAGCCGCACCGTCGCGGCACCATCCGCATCTGGAAGCGCACGGACCTCGCGCCGCTTGTAGTTTGAATCACCATTCTCGCGGCCTTCGATGCAGGCGGCGAGTCCCGGTGTGTCCACCGCAACGGTAAAGGCGGCCATGCGTCCACGGTGAGCAGGGACCCCGGGATCCAGCCGCCAGGGAAACCGGCCCCGCTCTTCATTGAGGAAAGCGGCGACATCGAAGGCGTCTTTGGCGTCAGGCGCTTTCCTCGCTTCCGCGTACTTTTTCTTCGCCTCGTCGAGGAGCGCCTTGTGGACGAAATACACGACCGGCTTCCACGTCGTGCCGCGGTCGAGCGAATATTCCAGCATTCCCATGCGCAAATCACCCTGTTCCCATGCACTGTTGAAGGCGAGATGGACGTCCTTGCGGCCGGAGCAGTCGAAGTCCGGAGACTCCAGATACTGGATCTGCTCGCCGTTTCGGCTGGATGACATGGCGAGCGCGAATCGTCCCTCCATGAGTGGCGCGGCTCCGCCGTTCGTGAGCTTTTGCCTCTCGGCTTCCTCCCTCAGGATGCGGCGGCGCAAAGTATCATCGCCCCAGTCGAGTTGCTGGCGATCAATGACCGTCCAGTCCTTCCATGCATCGGTTTGGAAATCCGCGGCGTGATGGACGCCCTGACGGCTGGCAGGATCAGACCGGTTCCAGACCCGCCAGCCTTGAGGCCATGCACCCGGAGCCACGGCATTGAAATTCTCAAATGTTCCCGGGATCGGCTCCTTCGAAAGCACGGGAGGCACGTCCGCCTGATCGGGTTTCGCTGCGGCCACGCGAGTGGGGAGGAGCCGCCCGAGGTTGCCGGGAAGCGCTGGCGGCGGCTCGCCGGCTTCGAGTTGTTTCGCATAAGCGTCGAGCAGGTCGATCGCGCCATCGTAAGCGGTTTGCGCTTCCTCCCATTTGCCCTGCGAGCCGAGCGCCAGCGCTTTCCGGTAAAGAGTGTTGGGACTGGCGGCGTCCGTGGCTTTGGGAGCCAGGGCGAGAACCTTCGCCGAGGCCTCCGCGGCAGAGGCGGCGCGTCCGAGTTTCCGCATCAGTTCGCTGCGCATGGTCCACACTTCCGGGTTCTCCGGTGCGAGCCTGATAGACCGGCCGCTCAGCCAGACGACGGTGTCTTCCCAATGGCTTTCCGCCGGCCCGAGGTCCGGGACTCTGTCCGCCTGATAGCTCGAGGCGAGGCGGGCGAAAGTGAGCGCATCGTCCGGCGACAGGCGCACCGCATGATGAAGGTCCTCCCTGACATCAGATGCCCTGAGGCGTTCCATGAGCCTGGCCATGGTCGTCTTCGCCCCCGGCGAAACTGTTCTCGATTCCGGAGCCTCGAAGAACCATTGGATCCACTTGAACCATTCGGCGTCTCCGGCGTAAACCGAATCCGCCGCCAGCACCTTCCGCCGGAGGGCGGACAGTTCTGCATCCGGCACGTTTTCGAGGGATCCGGTTTCCGCGGCGAGACGACGGCCGGCGATGGCCTCGGCAATTTCCGGAAACCATGCGGGGGCCGGCGTCCGCGGAGGAATCGCCATGGTCTGCACGACTCCATTGGTCCACGCGACCGCGGCCGCCCGGCTATCCGGCTGAATCGCAATCGAGGTCGCATGACCCCGTTCCCCGACCGGGTCAGTCAGTGGAAGCCCCGTGGCCACATCCCACAGTTGGAACCAGCCGAATCCCGCAGGGGTCGGGAAGGTACTCGTTGCCAGGATCGTGCCGTCGGCGCTTAAACGGACCGTATGGACGCTGCCAGCGTGAGGGAGCGGCGGCGTCAGCATTTTTCCGCTCTCCACATCGAAGAGGTAAGCCACGCCGGACGTTGCGCTCAGACTGGCGCCGGATCCGACCGCGAGGATGCGGCCGTCAGAACTAATGTCCAATCCGCGCGACCAGTCGCCAATCTCGAACTCGCGCACGATTTCTCCCGACTTGAGATCAATCATGGGGATCTTCGCATCCAATTGGGACACGATCACATACCGGCCATCCGGGGTGAAGACGAAGTCCTCGGAGATGTTGACCATTTCCCGCGGCTCAAAAAGGGGAGCGCCCGTGCGGGCATCCACGACGCCGACCATCCTCTTCGTGTCTTCAGCCGCCGCGAGGAGCGTTCCTGCGGCATTGAACGCGAGGGTTCGGATACCATCCTTCCCGGCGAATGGTTTGATGCTGGCTTTCGCACCGTTTTCCGCCCATGTGGCGACCGTTCCATCCGTAGTGCCACAGGCGGCGGCGGTGCCGTCGCGGCTTATGGCGACAACATAGATTTGGGCGTCACACTGGAGTTCTGTGACAATTTTCCCGCTGAGAGTCTCCACGACCGCCGCACTTTTTTCGCCGTTGATGAAGACCAGGCGTTTGCCGTCCGCAGACCACGCAACGGAGTTCAGGCCATTCACAAGCTTCGGGCCGACCTCGAGTTGGATCGTTTGTTCGGCGGTGGATTTTTGCGCGTCCCAAACCCGAAGCTGCGGTGCCGGTGAAACTGCTGGCCAGTCATAGGTCATCCAGCGCCCGCTCTCCAGCGGTGAGGAAACAAAGGAATAGCGCGAGCTGCGCTCGGCCAGGTAATCCGGGGCAGCCGGCGGAGACCCGATCTCATGGAGAAAAATCCGGCCGGTCGTCTGCCCAAGTTGCTCGGTGCCCCTCGAGACACTGCTGGATTGATAGAGGGCGACGCGTTTTCCGGAGCGGGAAAACGCCACACTATCGGCATCCACGGGAATCGGAGCCCGGACCTCCCGTCCGGTGCGCAGGTCCCAGAAACCCGTTCGCTTCGCGAATGAGTCCATCGTGACGAGGGTCTCTCCATCGGGACTGAACGAGATCGGACTGGACGACTGGAGAATGATCGGACGGGGGAAGACGAGTTGGCCAGTGAAGACGTCGAAAACGAAGAGCTTCTTGTCTGCGGCCGCGGCGGAGGCAGCGGTCCCTTGAGTGGCCGAGCCCGCGATGAGGTGCCGGCCGTCCGGCGACAGGATTGCGCTGGCGAGCAGTTCCGGCGCGATGAGCGGACGGGCAAAAGCCTTGCCGGTCCGAAGATCCCACAGAGTGACCGCGTTGGCCGTGATCGCCCCCGCAATTCCGCTGGAACCATGAGAGCGATCCCCCGTGTCCCGCATCGGAATGGCATTGGGATTGGAGGTGATATCCGCGACCTGCTTCCGGTCTCCTGTTAGGGAAAACGACCGGGCCCTCATGGTGCCGTTGGTTTCGCTCCCGATAAACGACACGACCTCACCCGAAGCGGGAAACCGAATGTCGAAGGCGGCAAACGGCAGCTCGATCCAGGTCAAATCGCCGGAACCTCCCGCCGCGCCGACTTCCCACCATGCCACCTTCTTGTAGGACGCGTCCCATGCGAGGACAAAGCGCCCGTCGTGACTGACAAGAATCCCGGAGGGACGGATCGGACGCGTGCTGATCCTTGCGACCTCGGCGCCACCGGACACGTCCCATGCGACGATGAGCGCATCTGAAAACAGACCGATCAGACGCTTCCCGTCGGGAGTGAAAGTCCACTGCGTGACGGTGCCGTCCGTCTTCAGCCGCGGCGTCGCGGCCTCGCCGGTCTGCAAATTCCACACCTGCACGGCTCCGTCTTCCGGGTAACTGCACCCCGCCAGATCTCCGGACTCGCCGAAGGACGAAACCGCCAGCGCCTTTACGCCTTTGAGCTTCACTGGTTTGCCGGTGCGCTTTCCGGTCGCCACTTCCCACTCGACGATTTGCCCCTCGCCGGCGTTCCAGCCGACGAGCCGGTCCTCATCGGCGCTCCATTGGATTTGCTCCAGAACGGGAGCAGAAAGCTCCTCGATCCTTGAACCCTCGAACCTGGTGGCAGGACCATGGTCTTTCGAGTCGGCGAATCCGGTTCCTTCCGCAGCGGAGGACTGCCAACTGGCGTCGGATGTTACGACAAGGGGGGCGCCGTCCTCGAAGGTGACGACAACCACCGCGCTCACACTGGCACCTCTCTCCGAATTCCGGGCCACGATGAACAATCCCATTTCGCCCGCCAATGCCGGCCCCAACAACCCGGTGTGGTAGGTGGTCTGGTAGTTGTCTCCAACTCCTGCCTTGATGCCGTTGACCGATAACTCGAATGAATTGTCCACCAGCACAAAGATGTCGGCCCGCACCGGTTTCCGGCCTGCGGGTATCGGGATTGACTTGCGGAAATAGCGCGGATCGGTGGGTGGATCGTCCGGATCGGACGCCAGCCAGACCATGCGGGACGCGCCGAACTTTTCTTTGATTCCGGCCAGAATCGCGGCCGGCGCAGGACCGGCAGCGCGGCCCTGCAGTTCCTCGACGGACAGGCCTTCCAGACCGTTCTGCTCCAGTCCTGTTTCCATGTTCCAGAGATGGACTTCCCGGCCCCCGTCACTCGAGGTAAGAAGGATGTCATGCTTCTTGTTATGAAGATAGTTGCTGATCGGTTTCCGGTGTTCGATCGGGGCGAAGCGCTGGACCGGAAGCCGGCCGCTGCTGAGCGTCGAGAGGGCTCGCATTGATGCGGGGGCAAAGGCCGAATTGGTGCGGGTGGCCCGGGCGAGGTAGGCGAGGCTGGCACCGGCATCGCCCGAGTTCAGTTTTTCGAACGAGTTATTGAAGTCACCCTGCACGAGACTGGTCTTTAACTGGGACGCCAGCGCTTCAGTTGCGGCTTCGCTCTTTCTGGCTTTGCCGGTCTGGATCGCGGCAAAAATCGAAGCGCCGACGGCGATCAGCGCGATCACTGCGGCGGCGGCGAGGAGTTTGCGGAGACGGCGCGCTCCCTGGTCATGCTCCTCGGCGCGCAGTCGCTCGGCTTCCGCCAGCGCATTGGCCTGCGCCACCTCGCGCTGCCGCGCCGCTTCTTTTTCCCGTTCTCCCGCTTCGGCCGCCTCCTGGCTGGTGCGCAGGAAGCTCATCGCTTCAGCAAATCCGTGCCGGTAGCGCTCCGCCCATGCCTTGTTAGGATGCCTTGCCCGGTCAATCCATGACAGGGCGATGCCAAGTTCCGGATCACGATAGAGCCCGGCCTTTCCTTCTGCATGGAGCATCGCACTCTCGGCGAGGCGAACGTAAATCCCCGCGGCCTGGGCTTCCTCCTCGACCCAGTGCCGCAGCCTGGTCCAGACACGCATCAGGCTCTCGTGGGAGATATCAATGATGGTAATGTCTGCCAGATCCACCTCGGGCGACGGCATGAGAAAGGTCACGCCCTGCTGTCGAAAGGCGTCGATCACCGGAACCAGTTGCTCGATCGGCACCGCGAGGATTTCGCTGAGGCTCGACAGACGCTGCGGCCGGCGGATCCCGCGGTTCTCTGATTCCTTGACGGTGAGGGCCTCGAAGATGCCGCGGCACCACACGCGTTCTTCGTCGTTCCCGAGAGATTCATAGATCTCGTCGGCATGGAGTGAAAGGGCTTCGGCCATTCTGCCGACACGCTGGTAGTCATCGAGGTCGAGCGCTTCCGAATCTCCCGATTCCGCCCAAACGTTCCATGTGCGCATGAGGGCGTGCTGGAGACAGGGCAACTGGTCGGCCTGCTGGCCGAGGTCGTTGAGCAGACGCTGGAGAAGGCGCGGTGCGATTTTGCCGCCCGCGACTTTGACTGGTCCTTCGATGACGCGTTTGTACTGTTCGCGGGTGAGGCGCGGGATGAGGAATTCGCCGCGGTTCACCATCTCGGCGAGGCCGTCGAACTGGCTGCACTCGCCGATAAAGTCCGAGCGCATAGTCAGCACCACGTAGATCGGCACCTCGTTCTGGGCGACGGTTTCCAGCAGCAGGCTCACGAACTCGGCGGCGGCTTCCTGCTGGGTGCGCCCGGCCTCGCGGAAACGGAACAGTTCCTCGAACTGGTCCACAACGAGGAGGAAGTTAGTGCCCTCGCGCAGTCCGGCCTGCCGGACGGCTTCGACCAGCCCGAAGTGGCTGCGGCTCAGCGTGGCCAGCAGGTTTTCGCGGGCGTTTTCCTGCTCGATATCGTAGAGGTCCGCTTCCAGCAGGGCATCGGTGAGGAGGGCCAGCGGGTTGCCGCCGGGATGGGTGACGGCGACTTCCCA